>NZ_JABSUV010000019.1:0-122997 GCF_013284275.1 Brevibacillus sp. HB2.2 | reverse complement strand
AACAATTGCAGGTGTTTTTTTTGCATGTAGTACAAACTGTTGAAAAAAGATGCGGCCGTGCTGGCTTGTCAGGCTTGGAAACGTAGAATATGTGTCCCTACCCACCCATATATTGTATCAGACAATGTAGATACGAGGAGGCGAGTAATGTGCACGACTACATCAAAGAGCGGACCATCAAAATCGGCCGATATATTGTAGAGACAAGAAATACGGTTCGGATGATCGCTAAAGAGTTCGGTGTTTCGAAAAGTACTGTGCACAAGGACTTGACTGAGCGGCTGCCTGAGATAAATCCAGAGTTGGCGAACCAGGTTAAGGAAATTTTGGAATACCACAAAGCCATCAGACATCTTCGGGGGGGCGAAGCGACCAAAATTAAGTACAAACGACGTAGTAAAAAAGTACGAGTAGAACAGGAGGAGAGTGTGTAAGAAAGAATTTCCTTGTCCTCTCACGTAGAAGAGCCTATGATATTAGGTAGAAATGTAACTGGTAATCAGGGAGGACCTTTCATGTTTGGCAAAGATATCGGAATCGACTTGGGCACGGCCAATGTCTTGGTTTTTGTAAAAGGCAAGGGAATTGTCCTAGACGAACCATCTGTCGTGGCAATAGATAGTAAAACCAGAAAAGTTTTGGCCGTAGGAAATGAAGCCTATCGCATGGTAGGCCGCACCCCGGGAAATATCGTAGCGATCCGACCTTTGCGAGAAGGGGTTATCGCGGATTTTGAAATCACAGAGGCCATGCTGAAGCACTTCTTAAACAAAATTGGTGGAAAGAGCATGTTTGCCCGTCCGCGTATTTTGATTTGCTGCCCGACCAACATCACCTCGGTTGAGCAAAAGGCAATTCGTGAAGCGGCTGAGCGCAGCGGTGGAGCAAGAGAAGTATTTATCGAAGAAGAACCGAAAGTTGCCGCAGTTGGGGCAGGTATGGACATTTTTCAGCCGTCCGGTAATATGGTAGTGGATATCGGTGGGGGAACGACCGATGTAGCGGTATTGTCGATGGGCGATATTGTCACGTCTTCCTCCATTAAAATAGCAGGCGATACATTTGATGTGGCTATTATGCGTTACATAAAAAATAAATACAAATTGCTAATTGGAGAGCGTACGGCTGAAGATATCAAGGTTCAGATTGGAACCGTATCCGGCGGACGCCAGGACGAAATGGACATTCGGGGTCGAGACATGGTAAGCGGCTTGCCGCAAACGATTACCATTCGCTCCAATGAAGTCCAGGAAGCCCTGGCTGAGTCGGTGAGTGCGATTGTACAAGCTTCAAAATCTGTTTTAGAACGAACACCTCCGGAGCTTTCTGCCGATATAATTGATAAGGGTGTTTTCCTGACCGGTGGCGGCGCATTATTGCACGGTATTGACGAGATTCTGGCAGAGGAGCTGAAGGTTCCTGTGCTGGTAGCGGACGAGCCAATGATGTGCGTTGCAAAAGGAACAGGAATGATGCTGGACTATTTGGACAAGATGCCGGCTCACTCGAATAAGCGATTATTCAGGGGGTAAGATTTACGTGATCAGAGGCTTGTATACGTCTGCATCTGGCATGCTGGCTTTGCAAAACAGGCAAGAATCGCTGGCGAACAATTTAGCAAATATCAATACACCCGGGTTCAAACAGGACGTGGGTGTCATGCGTGCATTTCCGGAGCAATTGCTCTCACGCATGAATGATCATGAGGGACTGGATGTTCCGGGCATCCCTACTATGCCTGGACAGCCTGCCATTATCGGGCGTTTAAACACAGGGGTATACATGTCGGAGGCGCTACCGAATTTTGCGCAGGGGGATATTGAAGAGACACGCAATCCGTATGATCTTGCGTTGATGGACAATATTCAACCAGATCAGAATGGCAATGAGCGGCGGTTGTTTTACAGTGTGGCGCGGATCGAGCAAGCAAATTTGGCACAGCCAGCACAGCAAGAGGATATCCGCTATACGAGAAATGGTAACTGGAGCGTGAATTCGGACGGGTACCTGGTGACAGCGGAAGGATATTATGTGCTAGATAGCTCTAATCAGGCGATTCGAATCAACCACGATCCCACACTCGGTACCAATGTCGGTCAAAACCTGAAAATTTCCGAGCGTGGCGAATTGATGCAAGTTACCATTGATCCAATCACAAAAGCAGAACAGTATACGGCGCTTCCTACTCATGCTAGATTGGGACTTGCAGTGGTAACCGATCCGCAGAAGCTTGTACGGGAAGGAACGAATGTTTTCCGATTTGAAGGCGACATAGCGGTAGAAGGGATTGATTTGGCAGAAGCCAACGATCAGGCTGCTATAACAGCAGGTACGTACAATACCCCTACGGTCGTGGGACGTTTCGGTACACAACAGGGCTGGCGTGAACGATCGAATGTAGACCCAGCCCAAACCATGACGAGTATGATGAGTGTGCTTCGCGCCTATGAAGCGAACCAACGAGTGATTACCACGATTGACGGTACGCTGGAAAAGGCTGCTAATGAAATTGGTCGGGTTAATGGATAATAGGAGGTAGGAAGGATGCAGTCGCTTAATATTTCTACATCAGCTATGCGCGGTATTCAGCAAGCGTTGGACAATACAGCCAACAACCTGTCGAACATTGATACGATTGGGTACAAGCGCAGGGTCGCATCGTTTTCCGAGCTTCTCACAGACTCAATGAATGAGCAGCCGGCAGCGGACAACCAGAATCGTAATACACCAATGGGGATAAGAATCGGTAGTGGAGCGCGTCTTGGCATGACCAAGCTGGATCTCGGTCAAGGCAGTCTCAAGCAGACAGGTGTGCCAACAGATGTTTTGATTGAAGGAGATGGCTATTTTTTGGTCACTCGTAAAATCAAAGATGCGAATAACATCACCGTGGATGAAGAAAGTCGCTTTACGCGTAATGGTTCTTTTAAGCTGTCTTATGATGATGATGACAAGGGATACGTACTGCACACCACGTCTGGCCATATTTTGACAGACGAAAATGGTGCGAATATCGTATTCCCGGAGCCAGTCAAAAATATCTCGATTTCCCCTGATGGTACTTTCAGTGCGGACGGAATGCCGGCACCTGTAAAAATTGGTGTATGGGATGTAGAGAACCCTGATCAGCTAAAGCAAGTCGGTGAGAATCTGTTTGATGCCGAATTGGCTTTCGGGGCAGGACCGCAAAGTAAATACACCAGTGCATATGATGATGGTGTAACATTGCGCCAAGGTGCTCTCGAGTCATCAAACGTCAGCATGACAGAGGAAATGTCCCAACTGGTGAACATTCAACGTGCGTATCAATTGAACTCACGTGCAATCGGCATCAGTGATCAAATGATGGGCATTGCCAACCAACTGAGAAGCAGATAAACCCATATCATTTCAACATGACGGAGGAGAGGAGCATGGAACAAGGGAAGAGCAAACGTTTCCCGCGTCAGACCGAAGAGGTTAAGTCAAAAGTAAGAGAGCGGGAACGGAGCGGCAAAAATTGGCGGCTGAGAGTTGCCAAGATGGTGCTGGTCCCACTCCTGCTGTTTTTCTCACTGGTCATTGGTCTGATGATCGGATACGGTGGGGTTGGCAAGAAGCCAATGTCTGATGTATTCGATCCAGGAACCTACAAACATATGTGGGATTTAATGTTTGAAGATACGTAAAAACGAAGCTGGACAAGCCCGAACCTATGGTTGGGGCTCCTATTTTTTCGAGGACTTGTTGTGGTGTTTGTCCACAGAGTATAATAGGTCGAGTGGTTGAAAAAGGAAGTGACGATTTGAATACGGAGGGATGATGTCCGTGAATCTTCCTAATTTGCTTACGATCTTTCGCATCGTGCTCATCCCTTTGTACCTGTATGTCTTTTTTTCGGAGTTTCCGTATCATGTTGAAATCGCTTTAGGCATTTTGATTTTGGCGGGAGTGACCGATGTTGCGGACGGGTACATCGCGCGGAAGCATAAGCTTGTGACCACCATCGGAATGATGTTAGATCCTCTGGCAGATAAATTAATGATGCTGGCGGTCATCGCCTCATTATTTTTGACGGATCGAATCAGTGTATGGGCCGCCCTGTTTTTCTTTGTGCGCGATCTGGCCATGATAGTAACAGGAGCTGTTTACCATTTCCGTGGCAAAAAAACTGTCCCGGCAAATGCCTATGGCAAGCTGACAACCGTTCTTTTGTATCTGGTCATTCCGCTCGTGATGTACCGTTATGAGTACAGTGAAGCGATACTTTGGTCGGTTATAGCGTTCTCCTTTATTGCGAGTGCGATTTATCTGGCAAAGGCTCGACTATTGAACCGCGTGTAAGGGTTCCTGCACGTTGAAAAAGAGCACTTCCCGCTTTTTTGGGAGGAAGTGCCCCTTTTATCTTAACCCCGCTTGTCCGTTTAACTGGGGCGGGAGTTATGTATATTGTTTCGTCAGTTAAAGGGTATTCATGCATAGACAAGTCTAGTTAAGTATGGAAATGGAGCGATACATAATGGAAATCAAAGCGCCTTTGGATATTATGCAAATTCAGGAAATCATCCCGCACCGTTACCCGTTTTTGTTGATAGACAAAATTGAAGAGCTGGAGTTAGGAAAAAGAGCAGTTGGAATTAAAAATGTCACGGTAAATGAACCGTTTTTCCAAGGTCATTTTCCTGGTTATCCAGTCATGCCTGGCGTCCTTATTGTGGAAGCGTTAGCACAGGTTGGAGCAGTAGCGATGCTCAGCATGGAGGAACATCAAGGAAAAATCGGGCTGTTTGCAGGTATTGATGAATTCCGATTCAAAGATCAGGTGAAGCCGGGAGATACACTGGTACTAGAGGTTGAGCTTACTCGTGTACGTGGTACCGTCGGCAAAGGGCATGGAAGAGCACTGGTAAATGGAAAAGTAGTAGCAGAGGGTGGATTAATGTTTGCCCTGACAGCAGGAAATAAGGCACATTCATGATCATCTTGAATGTGTCTTTCTTTTCGGGTAGAATGGCTAATGGGCAACTCCATGCATTGAAGGTGAAGAAATGACCAAACAGGTCGCAACCATATTAGATGTGCCATTTACGACTCGCGGTTTTCGTGAGACTGTCGATCATATAACGGAGCGCATACAAGGCGGTCAAAAGACTCACGTGGTGACAGCCAATCCGGAAATCGTTATGGTAGCGAGAGAGAATCGCGCTTTCCGTTCTATTGTAGAACAAGCCTATGTCGTTCCAGACGGAATCGGAATCGTGTACGCTGCTAAATGGACGAATCAGCCGATTTATGAGCGCGTTACCGGTGTGGAGCTTCTGGAAGCGCTCATGGCGAAAGCCGATCAGCATCAGTGGGGCGTTTATTTACTCGGCGCCAAGCCAGATGTTATTCATTTGGCAAAAGACAAACTGAGTGCTCGTTACCCGAACGCCCGAATCGTCGGATGTCGGGATGGCTATTTTCGCCCAGAGGAAGAAACTCAAATTGTACAGGAAATTGCCGAAGCGAAACCACAGCTCCTGTTCGTCGCGCTGGGTGCACCCAGACAAGACGAATGGATGGCGAAGTATCGCGATCAGTTAAATGCCTCCCTGATGATGGGGGTAGGCGGAAGCTTTGACGTCATTTCCGGGAAAGTGAAGCGCGCTCCCGAGATTTGGCAAAAACTGCATTTGGAATGGTTTTATCGACTTGCTTCTGAGCCTTCCCGCTGGAAGCGTCAACTGGCTATTCCCCGGTTTGTTCTAACCGTACTGAAAGAAAAATGGAGTAGCCGTTCCTAGATGCATCCGTAGAGAGGAGAACAGTCGATGTCTACACTAATCCTCGGATTTCTGACTTCGCTGATCATATCGTTTATTGCAACACCGTATGTAAAAAACCTGGCTGTAAAAGTTGGAGCAGTGGATGCCCCGAACCAGCGCAAGGTTCACACGCGAATCATGCCACGTATGGGTGGCTTGGCTATTTATATCGGCTATCTGGTTGCGTTCTTCCTATTTGTCCCGCATACAAGCATGTCGGAAATGCTGGGAATTTTCATCGGAAGTACGATTGTTATGGTCGTCGGCATGCTCGATGACAAATACCAGCTCTCGCCAAAATGGAAGCTGCTCGGACAGCTAGTCGCAACAGCGATTGTCGTCATACCTTTTGGCTTGAAGATCGGCGTCGTGAATCTGCCGTATAGCGGAAGCATTGATTTTAGCAGTGGCTGGCTTGTCTGGCTCGCGATTCCGATCACGATGTTTTGGATTGTCGGTGTAACTAATGCAGTGAACCTGATTGACGGTCTCGATGGTTTGTCGGCAGGTGTGTCAGCGATTGCTGCAGGGACTATGGGTGTCATGGCCTTATTGATGGATGATTACAAGGTATCGGCCTACTGTTTCGTGCTCCTTGGAGCGATCCTGGGCTTTCTCTACTTTAACTTTCATCCGGCTCGTCTGTTCATGGGCGACACCGGTTCGCTTTTCTTGGGCTTCAACCTAGCTGCACTATCCATCATGGGCTTTAAAGAAGCGTTGTTCGTTTCCTTTATCATTCCAATCGTCGTGCTGGGTGTACCGCTCTGGGATACGTTCTTCGCCATCGTGCGCAGGATCGTGAACAAAAAGCCGATTTCGAGCCCAGACAAAGGGCATTTGCATCACTGTTTGCTGAACATGGGTCTGTCGCACCGCTCGACTGTACTCACGATTTACTCGATCAGCATTTTCTTCGGGACGATGGCGATTCTGCTGACGAAGACGACGAAGTGGACTACGATTATCGTCATGGTTGCGCTGCTGATTGTCATTCATCTCGGAACGGAGATCGTTGGACTTGTAAGTCGCCGTCACCGCCCACTAATTAATGCTTACAGACGCATCAAAATTAAACAGACCGAACAACAGCGTCGGACGAATTAGCTGCAAGCCCTGCATCAATTGATGCGGGGCTTTTTCTTGCTACTTTTCCAGCTATCGGCAGATAATACTTAACTTTTCGTGATGTCTTTCCGATAAAAGAAAAGACGAATAAAGTGTTTTACATATTTTTAAGAAGAGGTGAAATGAGTGTCTAGAGGCAAAGACAGAAAAACATCATGGATTTCGGCAGTCCTGTCCTTTTTGTTATTAGTAACGACGCTTCTGCCGATGGGGGCGGGAGTTGCTCAAGCTGCAGGAGGCGGAATTTCCTTTACTGGCATCAGTGACAAGACAACAGCGACGAGTCCGCACATCTCCTATACACCGAAAATTACCATTCAAGGAACCTACAATGGGATTGTCGGGGAAGATTTACGCTACCGAGTAGCTACATTGAACGGTAGCGAACCGAATGATACAAGCAGTATCAAACCGTACATTGATTCCGTAACGAGAACTTTTACCTTTAGAGACATTGAACTGACTCCAGGGGTAAACCAGATTAAGTTCGAAATCAAGAGCGGAGATTCTACGACGTATTTGCCAGTCATTTTTGTACAGTACAACAATACACCTTTGTTCTCCAACTTGAAGTTGAATTCTGTCATGTTTGAAACAGATCCGACGATTGTAGAAGTTACATCCTCTTCGAAGCGTCAATTGACCTTGGCCCTTTCTGGTAAGGCAATGAATGCGGACACGGTGGTTGTGACGAATCAGACCACAGGTCAAAACTTTAGTGACTCGACTAGCAGTTCTGGATCATTCTCTATCGAATTAGATGCTCAGATTGGCTTGAACAAGCTGGATATTCGTGCATTTAGCAAAAATAGAGAAGTTGGGTTGATTAATCGCAGTGTTTTGGTTCTCCCTAAAAGCAATACTCAGGGTGGAGCGGATCAATTTTATAATGTAACGATAAATGCAGGCACAGAAACACCAATCATCAAAGTCCCACCAGCGAAAAATGAATTGATTCAGACAGGGGCGGCGGGTACTTCTTTTCCAATTAATGGGGAACTGCTCGTTAAGTTGCAAAACGGAGTTAGTGTTCTAAATGGTTCTTTGAGTGACACGACACCTCCTGATGCTCCAAAGGTTGATCGTGTGTACAATACCACGACGGAGATCACTGGTTTTGCAGAAGCTGAAAGTACAGTGGAAGTGAGCAAAGGAACCACTAAAGTAAGCGCTACTGCGGATAAGGCCGGAACTTTTAAAGTAGCGTTCGCTAAGCAATCAGAAGATGTAGAACTGCAAGTCACGGCAAAAGATGCTGCTGGTAACGTCAGTCAAGTAACTTATGTCAAAGTGGAAAAAGATCGTTCTGCACCGGATAAACCGATTGTGAATCCGATCAGTGAGAAAACTACGAGTGTCACAGGAACAGCAGAGCCTGGTTCAACTATAACGGTTAAAAACGGAACTACCGTATTGAAAACGGCTGTAACAGATGCAAACTCGAAGTTCTCGGTTACAATACCGGAGCAGCCAATTGATGCAGAGATTACGGTAACCGCAACAGATGAGACTGGTAATGAAAGCGCGGCAACAATTGTAAAGGTTACAGACTCAGGTGCGGGTGGAAATGATACGACACCTCCAGATGCTCCTGTCGTAAATGCCCTTGATGATAAGGCAGCAACTGTAACAGGGACAACCGAAGATGGAGCTACAGTCTTTGTTGCCAAGAACGGAAGTGTAGTGAAAAGCGCGGTGGCAAGTGGTACTGCTTTCACAGTGGATACCGGAGGCTTTTCTGCTGGAGATGTTTTGACTGTTTATGCTAGAGACGCGAAAGGAAACCAAGGTCCAGCTACGACAGTGAAAGTAACGTCGTCAGATACAACTAAACCAACTGTTCCTACTGTTAATTCGATTATGAATACAGATACGAAAGTGACGGGGACAGCAGAGGCAGGCTCTTTGGTTATTGTAAAAAAAGGAGCTACTGAACTGGGGTCTGATTATGCAACGACGGGAGGTATCTATTCGGTAACAATTTCTCGCCAGAAGTTCGGTGACGTTCTTTCTGTAACAGCAAAAGACAGTGCGGGGAATGTAAGTGATGCAGTAACGAAAAAAGTTGATTCAGACAAGCAGAATGGCATGTCGCTTACCTTGGATGATTTAGCGACGAATCAACCAGTAGATGTAACGGCTACAAATGTAGTGGCTACTGAAGTTACAAATGTACCGCTCTCGTCCGAATACAAGCTGTATAAAGTGACAGGGAACATACCCGCAAATGATCTTAAAACAGGCAAGACCTACGAAATGAAATTGAAGTATTCAACAGTGATCAAAAGTACCGACCCTTCCATCCCGGATCTGATCTCGGAAGCGGTTGTTGGGAACCACGCTTACCAATTTATTTATAAAAGCTCATCAGATCCTCGTTTCGGCAAGGTGTTTGATATATCCACTACAACTGCACAACCAGAGATCAGAACAGACGGTAGTGTAAACGTAGTGAGTGCTCTTCCGGTAAAGGTAAAAGTAGAAGCGTTTAACATGGAAACCACTACGCCAACTATTGGTAATTTTGAAGTCTACTACAACAATACAAAAAGAGCTGCAAACACAGATTATGTCATAACAGCTGGTAATAACGAAATAAACATCGAATTCGTGAAATTCCCTGCGAATGAGACGAATGTAAAAGTCGTTTATACGAAGGGGACGGCAGATACGAGTGATGATAAGGATATCTCCTTCAAGCTCAGCCCTGAAGTTGTACCTTCACTGTTGTTCTATTACACCACTTCCTTCGTGGAAAAGGTAATTGACAGCACCTTGGAAATTCCTGACCCAAGACCATCTAATTTCGCAATCGATGGCAACGTCTTTAGAGGGAAGATGTATAACTACAAACTGAATAGCAGCAATATGGTCATTACCCTGAACAATAGTAAGACACCGTTAACCTACATTGTTGGGTCTACAAGCGGTGGCGCCGTACAGTTTACCATCGATAAAAGCCAGTTTACGAGTGGTTCTGCATGGAATCTGAACCAGGGTAACAACACGTTGATTTTTGAACTGAAAGATGAACCGAATGTAAAGTTCACCTACAACATTTTCTACAACACAGAAAAAACGCCTAAGATTCAAAATGTAAAAATGAAAGTAGTTCAAGGAAAAGATAACGATGTAGAGCTGGAGAAAAAGTCTACAGATAAAGCGTTCCAAACCTCTGCGTACTTCCTGCGTCAATTTACATTTGATGTTGAGAATGTAGAACAAGATGCAGTTGTGACGATCCGAAAAGATGGTAATGTCATTGCGAAGTACAAGATGACAGATGATTCGGGGGACTGGGATTTCCTGGACAACGACTCCGATTATCGCAAAGCTCGTGATGCGGCGATTAAAGGAAACACATCTGACTTGGGTACCATTTTTGATGATAGTACGTTCTCTAGAGGTAGAGATACATCGAATACATTCAAGTTCAATGCCGAAATGAGCTCGAGAGATTATGGGGAAGAGCTGATTGGAGAACTGGATGGAGATATGGGGCTATCGGCTGAGGATCTGGAAAGCAGATTAAAGCTGTTCCCATTGACGCTCTCCAAAGGTACCTCCACGAACTACGAAATTGAAGTAACACAAGGTTCGATCATTACTCGTCAAACAGTATCGATCAACCAAGATACGCAAGCATGGACAGTAGTTTCTCCGAAGAAATTGGCTAATGCCCAATACATTACCGTGAACTCCAACTCTGTTCCTTTGCGAATTTTTGCTGAAAAAGCAACGAAGGTTATGATCGGTAAAACAGAAGCAGTAGCGTACAATACGAAAGATCCTGATTTTGAATATGATGAAGATACAGGCAAGCTTGTACCAGAATCCTATTACGTATTCGAAGCCAATGTAGCGTTGAAACCAGGTTTGAACACCATTAAGTACACCGTTCAATTTGGTGCAAACAGTTACAAGGACGAAGTGAAGATTTACAATACAAACTCCGCAGTCGGTGGTGCCGAAAGCAGAGAAGTACTTGGTAAAAAATTAGCCTTTAGCGTGTTTGACAAATCGTTTGAGCTGAAATTCCCGAAAGGCACTGTACTGCTGGCGCCATCTGATAATCGTACTGGTTCTGAGATTAATGCACCGGCGACAGATATTTTTACAGACGTTCCGCTTTATTTCGGAATGGCAGATCGGACAAATGGTCGAGTCAATTTGGATGACGATGAGCTCAGAGAGGACATGGAAGATTTGCTGAGCCTTTCCTCTGATTTCAACTACGCAAGTCCGCTCTACTTTGTGGATGCAGGTAACTCTAAGCCTGGGGCAGGAGATGGCGATGAAGACCGCGCACCAGGTGGACGTGATCCATACTTTGAAGGTACCGTCAACAATGCTGAAATGGAGCCATTCATTAAGCGTTGGAAGAACAATCTGATTCCAAGCAAAGTAGGTACGGTTACGATTAAGTACGATGGCTCCATCGTAAATGCAGCCAATAATATTTTGACAGTCTTCTACAACAACGGGGATGAGTGGATTAACCTCGGTGGGGTAGTTAATACATCCAAGAAGACTGTAACTGTACCATTCGAAGGATTCGGTTATTACATGGTCATGAAAACACGTGAAACGTTCTCCGATGTCATCACGCATCCATTTGCGCGTGACGCGATTGAGACGCTTTACGCAAAAGGGATTATGGCCGATGCACCGGGTAGTGGATTTGGTACAGAGTTAAAAATCACTCGTGGTGAGTTTGCGACCATGATTGTGAAAGCACTCGACCTGCCAATCAACGACGGTCCGTACACAGACAGTAGACAAAACCACCCGGCAGAGCCTACCTTTACGGATGTACGACCTAGTGATGATGATTGGAATTACCAGTACAAGTACATTGAAACAGCAGCGCGTGCTGGTATTATCCGCGGTAAAGATCCGCGTGCTTTCTATCCTGATGATTCGCTTACACGTGAAGAAGCTGCGATTATCGTCGCTCGTGCAATGAACTTGAAGCTTAGCACTCCGGAAGCAGCGGCAATCGCGCTTGGTAAAATGTATACAGATGCCCAACTGACCGGGCACTATGCAACACCAGCTGTATTGGCTGTATCCAAAGCCAAAATTATGAACGGTGAGGCAAATGATCCGACGGCTAAGAAGCCAACGTTTAAATTTGTACCAAAAGGAGACCTCACTCGTGCTGAAATGGCAATGATCACGATTCGCATCATGGTCCAACTCAAAAAACTGCCTAAGCAGTAAGCCGAGATATTTCGCCCTATATAATAGAAGAAAAGCTGAAGAGGTCATCGCCTCTTCAGCTTTTTTCATGGAGAAACTACTCTTCTTCTACATCGCCAACCGCGTCTACAGGAACCTCCAGATATTCCTTTTCTCCCAGCACGATCTGAGCTTGTCCATTCGTCAAATCAACCATCCGTGCGACAAACTCATCCTGGTCCCCCTCAGGGATCAACACATGCGCAGTCACCTTGTCTGTAAAATCCGTACCACTCACGCGATGTTCGCCCAGACGCAGTTCGTTCTCGACCTTGCCCCACCACGTATAGTCCACGCTGATAGAGATCGTCTGATGCAGCGTGTGCACCACGATCTTTGCAGCCTTCAATGCAGTGACGGTTCCAGCTGTATAAGCCCGAACGAGTCCACCGGCCCCAAGCTTGATTCCGCCGAAATAGCGAGTGACGACTACGACCGTATCCTTCACGCCGTTTTTCTTGATGCATTCCAGGATCGGCTTGCCCGCCGTACCGCTAGGCTCCCCATCATCGCTTGAGCGCTGAATCTGATCGTTTTCACCGATGACAAAAGCAGAACAGTTATGGGTAGCATCCCAGTGCTTCTTTTTGATCATCGCGATAAATGCTGTCGCTTCTTCCTCAGTGGTAACTCGCTGGGCATATCCGATAAAACGGGAGCGCTCAATGACGATATAGTCCTCACCGTAGCCAGCGATGGTTTTGTATTGGGTAAGCATCGTACAATCACCTCAAGAAAAGGATAGCATGCCAAAGAAATGTTGGCGAACACTGAAATGTTTTTGACACATAATCGTAGTACTCTATGTGGTGCTTGTGGAATAAAAAAGGAAAGGGAGGAGTTCCTTATGATTCCCTTATGAAAATGCTGGTATGGCATAATTTTGCGTGTGAGAAGGATAACTCTGTGATATAGTGATCTTGGGACAAACCACATATTTAATGTGGTTAATAATTTTATGCTCAATATAAAATAAAGGAGTGGAAGTCAGTGAATTTTCCATATTCGAAAAAGAAATGGATGTCTATCAGTTTGGCGGCATTATTAACAACAGCCCTTGGCGCAGGAACTTTGACAGCATCTGCGAATACAGGCTCCGATCAAGCAAAGGCACCTACGACTGTACAAGCGTCTACCGATAAAGTAGCAGCTGAGGCAGGCAAAACGAATACGACAACGACTGATACTGCCGCAACAGATGAGTTGACGCTGGAAAAAGCGATTGAACAAGCCTTGAAAAGCAACGTCACATTACAAAATGCTCGTTTGGATGCGAAAAATGCAGATATTAACGACTCGATCATCTATAGAAGCACGGCACAAATGACAGCAGATATGCTGGATTCCTTAGATGCTGCGCAAGCAAAGTATGTGAGAAGCGCCCAAAGTGAAATGACCAAGAAGCTGAATGCCCTCGCTGTTAAGTCTACAGAAGGAAAAATTAAGTTAGGCGCACAAGATGTCTATTACAAACTGATTTTCGCTCAGGATGACGTGAACCTAAAAAAACAAAGCTTAGACCGTGCTGAAGCACAACTGAAAGTAGCCAAGGCTGCATTTGATGTTGGGACGAACGCGAAAACAGACGTCCTTGAAGCGGAAATGGGCGTAGCTGGTGCAAAAGCTGAGTTGACGAACGCGGAAAATAACCTGGAAATTGCCGTGATGAATCTGAATGATTTCCTCGGCGTTGATCTTCAAAAAGAATGGAAAATTGTCTCTGCCAATAAAAAAATGGCTCCAATCTCGATCACCATGAAAGATGCCGAGAAGGAGGCCCTCTCTAAACGCTTGGAGATTACGAAAGCAGAAGAAGAGCTCAAGCTGGCAGAATTGAATGTGAAGCTGATCGCAGAGTATACGGCGGCTTCAACTCTTTCTGGTCAAGAAGCTCGCAACAACGTTGAGAAATCGAAGCTTGCCATTGATGAGGCAAAACGTACCGTTTCGAAGGCCGTTGCAGAGGCATACCTCAACCTAAACGCAGCTCGCGAGGCGATTGACTTCCAAAAAGCAGCAAAAGATTCCGCAGCTGAGAGCTATCGCTTGAAAAATTTGCGTTATGAAAATGGACTTGCGACGACTTTAGAGGTTATTCAATCGGAAGAAGCATTATCTACTCGTGAGAATGCGTACCAAAAAGCTATCCTGTCTTACAACTTAGCTGTCGTAAACTTTGAAAATGCATTAGGAAATTAACCTAATTCAAGCAAGATTATGAGGTTTTGAACCAAATTGGAAAAAGGTTCAGTCGTGACAGCCCGCCATATGTCCTCTATAATACGGAATGTGGCGGATGTCACTTCGTACATAATGGACAGGTGAATAACGAACCACGAAAAAAACTTTAAATTTTTTTCGAAGGCGCCGCAACTTTTGATTCGCTCAGGCGTTTAATAGGATGTCACACGAAAAACGGGGAATTGTGTAAAAAAGATTCACGAATTCTAGCAGTTGTGTTACACTAGTGATTGTTGCATTTTACACAATACTGAATATACTAGAGATTTTTAACACAAAAAGCGAGGCTTTCCTGCGAAAGGAGGTGACACGCGCTTGCAGGATTCGGGCTTTAAAAAGAAAGATAGATTAACAACAAATATTCCCCAAGAACAATTTGTTTATACTAGAGGAGGAGAACACAAGGTTATGAAAAAGGTCGTTAACAGTGTATTGGCTAGTGCACTCGCACTTACTGTTGCTCCAATGGCTTTCGCAGCAGAAGAAGCAGCAACTACTACAGCTCCAAAAATGGACGCTGATATGGAAAAAACCGTAAAACGTCTGGAAGCTCTTGGCCTGGTAGCAGGTTATGGCAACGGCGAATACGGTGTAGACAAAACTATCACTCGTGCAGAGTTCGCTACTCTGGTTGTTCGCGCTCGCGGACTGGAGCAAGGTGCGAAATTGGCACAATTCAGCAATACTTACACAGATGTGAAATCTACTGATTGGTTTGCTGGTTTCGTAAACGTAGCTTCCGGCGAAGAAATCGTAAAAGGTTTCCCGGACAAATCTTTCAAACCACAAAACCAAGTTACTTATGCTGAAGCTGTAACTATGATCGTTCGTGCACTGGGTTATGAGCCATCCGTTAAGGGTGTATGGCCTAACAGCATGATCTCCAAAGCTTCCGAGCTGAACATTGCTAGAAGCATCACTACTCCTAACAATGCAGCAACTCGTGGCGACATCTTCAAAATGCTCGACAACGCTCTTCGCGTTGACCTGATGGAGCAAGTTGAATTCGGTACTGACATCCGTCATGAAATCACGAAAGAAACTCTTCTGACTAAATACCTGAAAGTTACTGTTCGTGACATGGAATGGGCTCAAGAAGCTGGCAACGACAGCGAAGACCTGCCATTGGTAACTAACGTACCAGCTATCGGTCTGGGCAAAATCAAAGCTAACGAAGTTACTTTGAACGGTAAAGACGCTGGTATCGGCAACACTACTTACAAAGTAGCTGACGGTATCAACGCTAACGATTTCGATGGTCAACACGTACAAGTGTGGATCAAAGACGACCGTGAAGACGTAATCGTTTGGATGGAAGGTTCCACAGATCAAGAAGTTATCATGGACCGCGTTGGCGAGTTCACTCTGAAAGGTAAAACTTTCGAAGATCCAAAAGATCTGAGCAACTCTGATCTGGCTGATCTGAAATTGGAGCTGGATGCTAGCGAAAAAAGCTACCGCTTCAACAAAAACACTAAAGTAACTTACAACTTCACTCGCTTCAACGATCCAGTTGATGGTTTGAAAGAAATCATCAAGGACAACGCTGATGGCGGATTCACTTTCGGTGCAAAAGTTGTTCTGGACAACAATAACGAGATTGCTTACATCCACGTTATTGACGACCAATCCATGAACAAAGAAGACGAAGGCGTTAAATACGGTTCCGAAGTTATCTCCAAAATCGATGCTGATAAAAAGAAAATCACGAACCGTGATAACGACAAGTTCAACGACCTGGAAGACAAAGAAGAAGGTAAAGACTTCTTGGTATTCCTCAACGGTAAACCAGCTAAATTCAGCGATCTGAAAGAAGGCATGGTTTACAGCGTATACTACGCTGATGGCGACGAAGACAAATTGCTGGTATTCGCTACTGACACAGTAGTAGAAGGTAAAGTAGACAAAGTTGTTAGCCGTAACAACAACGACTACCGCCTGACTATCGGCGACAAAACATACCGCGTTTACGAAGGTGCTACTTTCTCCGATGACGGTAACAAAGATGTTCAAGACATCGACAAAGACCACTGGGATCTGGTTGACAGCTTGGACGACGAAACAGTAAAACTGTACCTGGATGCTTCTGGTCGTGTTCGTCACATCGAAACTAAGGATGCTATCGACGATCGCAAACAAAAAGCAATCGTTACTCGTTCTGCTGTTTTCAACTCCAGCAAAGACACTTATGATTTCCGTGTGTTGACTCAAAAAGGTAAGGAAATTACAGTTTCCCTGGAACCTAAAAACATCTATGACTTCGATGGTAAAAACTTCGCTAGAGACAACAAGAATCCAGATGATCTGGAAGAAATCTTGGTACCTAGCAAAGACAAAGACACTCTGCTCGTAGAAGTAACTCTTGATGCAGATGGCAAACCAGGTAAAGTTGAATTCCTGAAACCTGTAAAAGTTGAACAAGAATCCGGTAAAGCTTGGGATGACCTCGCTGATGAAGACGACGACATGGTTGGCGACTACGAAGTTACTGACAAAACAGCTGTCTTCAACATGACTGGTAAATTGGAAGAGAGCAGCAAACGTAAAGAACTGAAAAACGCTAAAACTGCGAAGTTCAAAGACGTTGCTGACGAAAACGACCTGTCTGTAATCTACACTGTAAACGATAAAGACGAAGTAGAAGCAATCTTCGTTGTTGAAGGTGATGGTTTGACTGGTGATGCTCACTACGGTCAAGTGATCGACTTTGGTCGCAAAGGCGGTAAAGACACCATCAGAGTATGGGAAAAAGATGGCGACAAAGTTGTTGAGAAAGAATACAAACTGGATGGCGATCAAGACGATCTGAAGGATGAGGACATCCGTCGTAACGACTTCATCGCATTCACAGTGGATTCCAACGACGAAGTTGTTGTTGACGATGTAGTCGAAGTAGTTAACAAAAATGCTAAAGGCATGCTCGCAGAAGTAACTGACGAAAAAGGCATGAAAGATGCAAACATCGACAAAATGGTCGTTGGTTTGGTTTCTGATGTAAGCAAAGACACCATCACTTACAAAGATGCTGACGACAACAAGAAGAAAGCTAGCATCAAATCTGCTACAGTTTACTTCGATCTGTACGACGACTTCGGTGAAGCAGATGGCGTTAACGAAGGCGACTACGTTGTAATGATCGACAGCGGTGACATCTCCGGTACTAAATACGACTACGTTCTGATCGTTTCTGACGAGAAGACAGTTCGTAAAGACAAACTGGAAGATGATGCTGAAGCATTCTTGAAGCAAGAGCCATCTGACGGTGGAGAGACAGGACCTTGGGACGCTCTTCCAACTAAAGTAGAAGGTAAATTCACATCTGCTGGTCCTGTTAAACTGTACCGTGCAACTGTTGAGTTGAATAGCAAGGTTAAAGCTGAAGATGTAGATGCTATCGAGTTCTACTTCAACGGTAAAAAAGTTGAACCTTCCCTGTTGAACTTCAAAGATGGTGTAATCACAATCGGTTACAACACTGAAGATAAAGTAACTTCCAGCAAAATCAAAGTTACTAACAAAAACGGTAAAGATTCTGACGAAGCAACTGTAACTTTCGTAGAAGCGTAAGAAATACAGTTAATTAGTTAGAAGTTAGTGTCGGGTTACTAGGTAGAGCTAGAGGGGAGTTATCCCCTCTAACTCTTATTACCCAAACAATAGAGAACTTCCTATCAAACATACGGAGGGGTAGTACGTGAATAAAAAAGTGGTACTTTCTGTTCTTTCTACAACACTTGTAGCTAGCGTTGCAGCATCTGCATTTGCAGCACCAAAAGATGGTATTTACATCGGTGGAAACATCAAAAAATACTATTCTACTGACGTTCTGTTCGAAATGACTCCACAAGCTAAAGCTACTTATGCTTCTGAGCTGAATGCTATGGCTTCTGACTTTAACAATGTAGTTTTCGTTGACTACAAAGGAAACGGCGCTTCTATTGAAGAACTCTTCACTAAAGGCAGCAAAGTTGCTCTGGGCGAGCCACTGAAAAAAGCTGACTTTGCTGATCTCTACAAAGTAGTGAACAAAGATGGTTCTTCTACAGCAACTGAAGATGCTAGATCTAAAGTTGATGGCGATAATACAGGTGACCTGAAAGTTGAATCTGTAAGTGCTAATAACCTTAGAACTATTGCAATTAAGTTCAATAAAGCAGTTGATCAAAAAGAAGCAGAGCAATCAACGAAAGTAAAACTGTTTGATGGAACTGCCTCTAAATCCATTAAACGCGAACTTTCTGAAGATGGAAAAACTCTGTACCTAATTGATTCTGTCACTGGTAAGTTCGACCAAGGAAAATCTTATAAGGTTACAGTAGATGGCCTGAAGGCAGCTGAAGGAACCGCTACAGTTAATTTTGAAACTACTGTAAAGGCTCTTGATACTGAAGTTCCTGTAGCTAAGTCTGCTACATTAACTTCTCCAAAAACTCTTGAACTTCAATTCTCTGAGCCAGTAAATATCACAACTGCTAGTGGTGTTCTTACTGATTTAGTTCAAATTGATGGTATCAATGTGTTTGCATCTTCTGTTAAACAATCTAATGATGGAACAGTTACCATTACTTTAGGTAATCCGGTTACCGTAGGTGCACACAAAGTTAAAGTTTCTAACTTGAAAGACTATGCTGGCTTGCCACTTGAAACTAAAGAATTTGATGTAACTCTTGGCGCTGATACGACTCCTCCAGCAGTTACTGGAGTAGAAGTAGTGAATGCTTCTACAATCAAGGTTACTTTTAGTGAAGTTGTAGATGAGTCTACAGTTCAAGCTGGTAACCCAGGGTTGTATGTTAAAGTTCCAGGAAAACCAAACAATGATGTTACAGTAGTAAATAAAAAGAGCTCAACTGTTTATGAGATGACTCTGCAAAATCCACTTGATCTGGCTGCAGTTGTACAAGCGGAACTCGCTTACAATAACATCAAAGACAACTATGGCAATGAAGTGAAAGAAGAAAAGACATTTAAATTTACAGCTGTTGACGATGTTACTTCTCCAACAGTAGCTGGTCATACTGTAGATAGCAGCAACAATGTTGAGATTACATTCTCTAAAGCTGTGAAGAATGTAGATAAGAGTGACTTCCTGCTTCTGGATAAAGATGGCAAGGTAGTCAATGGTGGAATTACAAATGTAGTGGCAAAATCCATTGACAACCAAGCGAGTGACAAAACTTTTGTTATCCAAATTAATGATGCTCTGAACAAGTCTGGAGTATACAGTGTTAAAGTAGTAAAAGAAAATAACATCGTAGATAAGTCTATCCGTGAAAACAAACTAGGCGAAGCTACATTTGCTATTACCTTGGCAGATAAACAAGCTCCAGAAATGATAAGTGCTAAATGGCAAGTTGAAATTGGAGATAATATCATTTCTGATGGCGATTCTTTTGATAGCAAAATCACTATTATCTTTAATGAATCAATGGATATTGCAACACTAGCAAATAAAGCAAACTATCTGTTAGGTGACAAACCACTTTCTGATATTAGTGCTGCAACTGTTACAACTTCTACTGATGGTAAATCAGTAGTGATTACTTACAATAAAGCAGAAGCATCACCAGAGCAATTTGGAAGTCTAAAAGTATTGGCAGTGAAAGATGTTGCTGGAAATACTTTGAAATCAGGACAATTGAACCAAAATCTCTCTAGCTTGTCTGCTATCTACGGAGCATATAATCCTTCTGTTGCATTTAATGATGCAATTCAGGAAAATGCCGTTCAATTGGTAGCGAAAAATAAGGTTAAGGTCTCCGCTAAAACAGGTCACTTGTTTACTGCTGTAGATCCAAACAAAGTAACTGTTGTAGTAGGTAACACTCTTGAAGCGCAAGTTACTAGTGTAAATCTGGCAACAGATAAAAAATCTGTTGAACTGACATTGAGCAAAGAGCTGAAACCAAATGCTACAAGTGACGGTACAGCGACTGTTAAGCTTAAAGCAGATAAAGATGCCTTTGTATTTGAAGGTGCAATCGCAACTGACGCAGGAACTTCCGCTGATTTGGTTGACAAAGTAAAACCAACTCTGGTAGTACCACCAAAAGGAAAACTGCAAACTGATGATAAGACTGATACGATCACTTTAGAGTTCGATGAAGTGGTAACAGGTGATGATGCGGCTGTTAAACAAGCATTGGTCATTAAAAACACGGATGGTAGCCGTATTCCAACAGCTAAATACTCCATTGATAAAGTACAAGACAACAAGTTGGAAATCACTTTCAGTGATATCAGCATTGACGGTGCAGTAACTGTTGAGTTGCTCAACAATATCGCAATTACTGATGTTATCGGTAACTATGCAAGCGATTTTGCTGCAGTATCCTCAGATGCATTCGTAGTTGGAGTAATTGATGATGCAGTAAAAGCAGTTGAAGGCAAGATTGCTAAACTTCCAGCAGTTGATGCTCTGAAAGTAACTGATGAAACAGATGTTAAAGCAGCTCGTGCTGACTTCGACAAACTGACTGCGGCGCAAAAAGCTTTGGTGAAAAATGAAGATGTCTTGAAAGCAGCAGAAGCTAAGATTGCTGACCTGAAAAAAGCAGTGGCACTTGAAGAAGCTACTAAGGCTGTAGAAACAGCAGAAACAAGCAAAAAACAATCTGATGTTGATGCGGCTAAAACATTGGTAGCTGCTTTGGAAGATGGAACTGCAAAAGCGGATCTCCAAAAACGAATTGATGAGATTGTTGTAGCCCCTTAATAAAATCACGAAACGTTACTTCATAAACTCATTGACTGAGTGAAAGAAGTGGAGAACGCCCCCTAGACGACTTTTAAAACGGTCTAGGGGGTTTCTCTATTATCTTGTAAAATAGATTGGTGCAATTCAATCCATGAGAACAGCTTAACCCTCATGTACCTAATCCTCCTTCACGAAAAGCAACCTATACCAACTTCCCCAAGAAGCCAGGTGAAGTCGTACTTACTGAGAAGCAAGGTGGGGCTCTTTAAAAGTTGACTATGGTCAGGCGACTAATCCATGGTGATTCAAAACTAGATAGCTGTCGTTAGGTAGTAAGCGCTTGGTGTTTAACAACAGGCGATGCACACGAGATCGTGCAGACGAAACAGGAATAATTCAGGGTGTTAAACCTGTTTTTCTCGGGTTGTATAGTGGGGACCTAAGGTCAGCAAAACTAGGTATAGACAAGGTGGAACGTTTGAAGTCTTATCAGAAGAAGTGGGTTAGCACCGGTGAGGTTGATAAGATGGCAGCGGGTTCATAGTAGTGTGGATGACATGCCATTTGTACCCATAGTGGAAACACAGATGTGGAGAGGAAAACTGGCGGAGAGCGATCGCATTCATTGAAGGTGCGCCATGGGCAAAGCCATTCCAGAACACTGTGGCCTAATACCTTTACAATATAAAAAAACCTCCCAAACCTGATGCAAGTCACTGGTTTAGGAGGCGATGTTCAACCAATATGTTGATCACTTATACGAAGAGAATACTTACACTTTACCAATTAAGGTACTGATCTCTCTCTCATACCCATAACGCTTGAAAAACTCAATCAAAGCCACAGCAAAAATATCTCGCTGGCTAATGTTTTTCTCTTTGCTATATTCCCGCACTAGTTGGTCTAGTGTATTTGTCATATGGACGGACTTCGTAACGAAAACGCCAGGCACCGCATATCGCGGAACTTTACCTGATTCCGAGCCAGGCACAATGAGATCGATTAGACGGCCTCTGTTGCGCTCTAGCATCTCGAGTAGGGAAAGATACTGATCAAGCTGATTGGAAGGCGTATGACCTACTCTATTCGTTATAGAAGGCCCTTCTTGTTCTTCCAGAGAGTGCTCCATAACTTTCATTTCTGACTCGCTATATTTCCTTTCCTGTTCCTCAAGTTTCCCATATTCCTTCACATAGTTCTTCGTATCAGAACACCACTTGTATCCTTTTGCCCTCATATATGTTGCCAGCTCCCGATGATCCTGAAAGCCCATACGTTTGGCGATCGTCTTCGCATCTGCTCCGTCTTTCTGAAAGAGCGAGAGAATCGTCGACTCCATTGAGGACTTCATTAAATCCTTGCTTGGATCCCACTTCTCTGTACTTGTATGTATAGGTACATAGGCTTGTTTATAACGATCCCACATAAAGTTCTTACGACGCATGTAAATATCTAACGTCTTGTAATTCTTATGTCCTAGTTCCTGCGCTATCTCATCTCTTGTTTTTCCCTCAACCATGCCTCGTAATATCTCATTGACTCGTTCGTCATAGATTGGTTTTTTCTCTGTCCGTATATCCACTCTCTACACTCCTATATATCTCTCTTTTAAAGTGTTTGGATATTTTATACACTCACCTACAGATGGCTGATCGCATCTCGCAGCTGATCTAAATTGGTGTGTGTATAAATACTGGTTACGTTCAAAGATGAATGACCTAGAAGTTTTTGTATTTGTACCAGATTAACATCCTTTTTAACTAACTGACTTGCAAAGCTGTGGCGGAGGATATGCGCCGTCACTTTCTTGCTCCAGCCTAATCGCTTGACTGCTTCTGTAATTTCGCGATTAACGTAAACTGGAGAAAGTTTACCCGTTTTTTTTGTACAAAAAAAACGATTGGAATCAGAATCAGGTCGATGATGAAGTACATATTCTTTCAACATCGGTAGTAAACGAGGGGAGATGGGAATAAACCGATCCTTGTTTCCCTTACCCGCCACCACATGAATTACTTGTTGATCCCATTTCACTTCATCGACTTTCAGGTTTAGACACTCTGAAATTCGCATACCAGTCATGTATAGAACCATGACGACAAGTCTAATGAGTGGGTGATCAATTTCACTAACCAACTCGTCTACCTCTGCTTCTTCCAAATATGTTCTTTCTTTTTGCTGTACCTTTATTTTCTCAACTGACAATGCAATATTCCGGGAGACCCATTCTTTTTTCTGAGCATAAGCAAAGAATGAACGGAAAGTATGAAGGTTTCGTTGTCTGCTGGCAGGTGCATAGGCACGTTCTGTTTTAAGATATAGAAGAAAATCTTCAATATCCGTTACTAATACTTCGTCGATGTATGGTTCGCAGTTGTATTTCCTTTCCAGAAAGCGGGTGAAGTATGACAAATCCTTTTTATATCCCGTAATCGTTTGTTCACTCCGGCCAATTGAAGACAAGTATTGCAAGAAAATATCTATCGCTTGAGTTAAGACCATTTGTCTCAAAACACCACCATAAATGCCAGTGTACTCAAGTAAAAAGAGTACCTGTAAGGTAAGGGCAATACTTTAAGTATAACCGTTTTCTGGATATTTCAATACAATAAAACAAAGTGTTTTGTCATTGAAAATATTATAACTTTTCAGCTACATGCTATCGATAATGAAAGGGGCTAGCGCATGACTGCGTTAGTCCCTTCCAGCATTTGCAACGAATTACAAATATTTTTATAACGGTCAAAAAAAGACCCCGTACACATTTCTGCGTATGGGGTGCTTTTTCTACTTCGTTGCTTTAGAATATTTTGAAGAACGGTTTACCTATTACTTAGTAACAGTTACTTCAACTTCATCCTTAACAACTACTGCGTTAGCATCTGTCAAAACAGGGGTAGCAGTTTTAACTTTAAGTGCACCAGCTTTTACTGTAGCCCAGTTAGAATCGCCAGCAGTAAATGTGATAGTCAGTTTGTTTCCATCAACACTTGTTGTAGCTGCACCAGTTGCACCTGCACCATTTGCAAGAGTTGTAGAACCAGCCGAGATATTGAAATCATCGATTACTGCTGCAAAGTCAGCAGGTTTGCTAGCAGCATCAATGTTCTCACTGAAAGTAAGAACTAATGTATCAGCAAGCAGTTGAGCACTAGTAAGAGTAGCAGCTGTGTTATCTTCAACTGTTACATCACCAGATTTAGCATCTGAAACATTTCCTGCCTTGTCTGCTACACCAGATACTGTAAGAACAGCATTTGTACCTACGCCAGCCTTACCAATGTTTACGCTGTTTGCAGGCAATACGATTTCAACTTCAGATTTAGTTGCATCTGTGAAGTAGATGTCAGTACCTGCTGGCAAAGCTGCACCATCAAGTTTGTAGTTAGAAAGGCTCAGAGCAGAAGCAGTTACTTCTTCAGCTGCAGCTGTTGCACTAGTACCATTTTTAAATACAACTTTGAATTTGTTGTTTGCCGTTGTTGAAATTGTAGGGACAGGTTTAGTAGTATCGCCAGCTGTTCCTACAGTTACATTTGTTGTAAACTCAGCACTCAGATTACCTTGTGCATCCTTTACAGTACCAGCGCCCAATTTAATAGTGTAGACACCATCAGCAACCACTTGGCTAGTAGCTGTAGCAGGGATAGTATCAATTACTAATACTTTTGGATCAGTACCTTGAGCTGCACTGTCAACAGTGTAACGAACGCCGCTAGCATCAGTTACAATAATGTTGTTTTTGTTAACTGTTGCATCGATGTCTTCGTTAAATGTGATTTCGAATTTCTCTTTGTCAGAAGAGATTTTGCTAGAAACAAACGCAGGAGCAGTTGCATCTCTAGTCAAAGTCACAGTGGATGTAATTTCATCATTCTTGTTACCTGCAGCGTCAGCAACTACTTCCTTGTCAAACAGGAAAGTCAATGCTTGGCTAGCAGCACCAGTAGCATAGATTTGATCACCAGCTACATTAGTATCGAGGTCAATCTTAACATCGTAAGACTTACCAGTAGTGTCAGCAGCATATTTGGTAACTGTAATAGCTGCACCAGCACCGTTAGTGTAAACTGTGGTGCCTTTCAATACTTTCACATCACCAGTTACAAAGTCCGCATTTGGATCAAGAGCTTCACTAAACACTACACGAACTGTATCTTGAGCAACTTGAGTAATAGATGTAACGGTTGGCTTAGTAACATCAGCAGCAGGTGCAGTGAAAGAACCGTTATAGAGATCCATTGCTAGGTCAGCTTCATCAGTAGCGCCAGCTACATACACAGTAGCAGTAGTACCTGCAGCAACGGTAGCATCAGCTTGAACTTGAGTTTTAGACCCAGTAACAAAACCGATATTTGTAGCTGGAGTTCCATTTACACGAACAGTTGTTGGCAAAGATTTCAGTGGCTCAGAGAAAGTAATAACTACTTTTCCACCTTTGTATTCAGTAGCTGTAACTGTTGGTTTAATGGTATCAGCGAATGTTGCAGTGAAGGAATCACTATCGATTGGAGTGCTGCCATCTTTCTCAAGAACACCAGCAACTTTGTAGGAGAAGGAAGTATTAACAGCCTTTGCGTTTGTAAATGTGATGACTACAGATTTCTTGTCATCTTGCAGTACTGCTGTTGCTGTAGAATCTACAGTTGCCAGTTTAGTACCATTTTCAAAGTAGAAGTTTGCATTTTCAGCGGAAACTTTATCAAGTTCTTTGTTGAAAACAACTTTTACTTGTTTAAGGTTAATAGCACTAACCCTTACAATAATTTCTAATTGTTCACCAATTCCTGCAAATCACGTCCTACCAGTATTTTCATAGTGTCCATGTTACCCATCATTTGTAGAAAAAATGAATATGGATGTAGCTGATTGCTAAGTAATGGAAATCCCCACAATATGGAAGTGTAGTTTTGCCTTTGGAAAGACAAATCTCTCAATGAAATGTCGAATACCATAGAATCAGAAGCTTATCGAAGAGTCATGATAAGCTTTTTATTTTTGTCTGTGGAAAATCACTATGCAAAAATGTTAAATATTCCTATAATTTACATCGTTGTTACTACAAATTAATGGAGGTGCATATGATGAGCGAAATAACCTGTGGCATTCGTTTCAAGTCAATCATGTCAAAGTGTTTCCTAACGTTTGTAGCGCTCGTACTGATTTTACCTTTCTCACCAACAGGGACATTGGTAGCTCTTGCTCAAGAGGGAACGTTATCCGAAGCAATCGGTCGAATTAACGCGATCAAAATGAGTAATAACCCGACAAGGGAAGAGGAGCAGGCAGCAATTTCACAGATGCGTGAGGCATTATCAGATCCCATCCTGGAGCTGAAGTTTGCTGATGCCTTTGATGGTTTCACCGAAGAATACAAGCAAGATACCTATTCACGTATGGTGTATTTGGTAAAATACAAACCGTTTCTCGATCAAAAGGATGTCCAAGCTGGTCTCGACTATTGCATCCAGGAAACGATCAATCTCCGAACAGCCGACGAAGAAATGCCAAAGTATGAACAAACAGCGACGATCCCCGACACAGTAAAAGCAGGGGACGATATTACCGACCAAATCATTCGCATGATCGAAGGCAAAGAGAAAAACCCACTCGTGATGGTTACAGCGAAAAAAGTTCTCCCAATGAAGGGCAGCGGTCGCCCGGTGGAATATTTGCAGGTTGATCCAAATGGCAGAGTAATATTAGTCAAATCAAATAACACGGGGATGCCTGTGAAAGAACTCGTAAATGTATGGTTCACTGTAGACGATACGAGCACAGGACATCGAGTAGAAGTCACCATACAGCCAAAGGGCGATACCGGGGAGCCGAGCGATAATCAAATCGTCCAAGAGGAAGTGAATAAATACAACAGAGTCGCCTCGATTTCTGCAACAACAGAAGCCGGAGTAGATGTCACTGATCAAATTATTTGCTTGAAAGATGGCATGAACAAGAATTCACATGCAGATTCAAATTCATCAAATCGAAGGAATGGGTGGAGGAAATAAACCAGCACAATATTTGCGAGCTGATCAATCAGGTCGAATTTATTTGATTCAACAGAATACCACGAGTACGACTCTGTACGAGCATGTGAAAATCATGCTTACAGCAGGTACTGCGAGCCAGATCTTCCGAATAGACGTAAATATTCTGCCCAAAGCTCATGATGGTGGGCTGAGTGACCGAGAAATACTCATGGCGGAAAGTGACAAGTACTACAAGAGTGCATTAATCGGGAACACGAGCAAGGTTGGAGAAGATGTTACGGATCAAATCATACGTTTATATAGAAGGAACGCAAAAAAATCCTGTGGTAGGACTCGAGATTGTGAAAGTTGAAGGGATGGGCGGAGGAGGCAAACCCGCACAATACTTGCAGCTGGATGAGTCCGGCAGAATCAAGCTCATGCAAGAAAATCATACAAATTCAGCCGTTTACGAGCATGTATACGTCACGCTCAAAGTTGGGACGTCGGCTACTGGTACGCGTATAGATGTATATCTGCAACCAAAAGCCGGTAATGACGGAATGAGTGATACACAAATTGCTCGAGCGGAAAGTGACAAGTACCACAGAAACGTAATCATTCCAAGTACGAGCAAGGTCGGAGAAGACGTCAAGGATCAAATTATCCGTATGATAGATGGATCTCAGAAAAATCCAGCAGTAACCGTTAAGTTGCACAAGGTAGAGGGAATGGGCGGAAATAATAAACTAGCCGAATATTTACAGGCTGATGAGTCAGGAAGAATCAAACTCATCCAAGAAAACAACTCCAACTTTACGGTTTTTGAGCATGTCCAAATCATGTTCACAGCCGGAACAGCGACTACGATCAAGTATGTAGACGTATTATTTCAGCCGAAAACGGGTGCGGGTCAAAAAAGTGTAATGGAAATTGCAATAGCGGAGAGCGATAAGTACTTCCGAACAGCAACGATTTCGAATACGAACATCGTCGGAGAAGATGTCACTGACCAGATAATTCGCTTGAAAGAGGGAAGTGAAAAAAATCCGCATGTTTCATACAAAGTACGACAAATCGAAGGAATGGGTGGAGGAAATAAACCCGCACAATATTTGCAGTTGGATGACGCCGGAAGAATTAGGTTAATGCAACAAAATACCACCAATACTACACTTTACGAGCACGTGAAAATCACGTTCACAGCGGGGAATGCGAGTACCACTACACGTATCGATGTAAACATTCCACCGCAATAGATGGCAGGTGTAAAATCCTGAAATGTAAAGCGTTGGCGGGGCCTATCGTATTCGTGATAGGCTCTTTTGCTATGAACAAAAAAAGAACCAACTGCACAAGACAGTTGGCCAAAAAGAAATTCCCCAAGTTATTTGTTTAGACCCTTACATTTTATCAATAGTAAACAACGTTGTAAACTTTAACTTATTATGGAAATGTTATACATGAAAGTGAAATCTTCAACGGCTCGTTTGCTTAAAACATTTTTCTTCATTAAATATGTGATGGAGACACGGTGAACGATCAAAGGTGTTTGCACGGTATAGACGGACTAAGAAACGGTCCTTGTGGCTGAGCGCAAATCAGGTTCTCCGTTTTTGTCCCACCGCCCATGTTTCCATTCCTTGACATCCCCTGTTGCGTACGGGTATCCTAACATAACTAACAGTACGAATGAGGCAATGAAAAGGTTGCAAAAGCCGTTTGTTTTCTGCTTGGAATGCCAAGTTTTCTATGTTGCAAAAGGATGTCACTATGCTATAGTGGATGACGAATGTTACTATATATAGATGTAGAGAAAAGTTGGGAGCGACGATATGTTATCCTTCTTGAAGAATTTAATGGGGAAAAAACCGACAACCAATGAGGTGCGGGAACAGGTGCAGGAGGAATCGATCCTTTCCGCTGCTGATACCGAACAGTCACATCAGGAAGAACAACAGGTACAGGTTGAATCAACTGGCGTCACAACAACACTCTCTCTGCACGAATCTTGGGAGAGTAAGCTGAGTGCGCAAGAGAAATACTCGCTCTCCTTTATGGCTCAGGAACTGGAACCGTTGCAACCAGGGAATATTTCTTTGGCAGGGACTTCACTCGTTCCGCATGACGATGGGATTGAAGTGGTAGCATTCGTCCGGAACAGCACGGACCGTCCAATCAGCCTGAATGAGATGACGCTGGTGGTACTGTTTGGGGATCAGGAGCTGTTTACCCGCCAAGCCTTTGATTTGAGTGAGCTCGGAGAAATTCCGCCGCGTTCTGCAAGACCGTGGTCGTTTGTATTTGCGAGAGAGCACTTTTTACAGGTTGAAGTTCTTCTCGTGAACTGGAAGATTGCCTTTGAGATGGCGCAGAAGAAGATGGTCCTTCCACAGCAGCTGGAGCTGGAAGAATCCTGGATTAAGGCGCTGACTGATGAACAAAAAACGTCCTTAATTGAATTAGCGAAGAACCTCCCCGCTTTAAAAGAGGGAGAAGTAAATATACAGAGTGTGCAGATTCGTAGAACCGAAAGCGGTGCTCTGAATGTGATGCTTTTGATTCGCAATGGCTCTACACAATCGCTGTCCTTCGAAACGTTGCCGCTGGCGCTCTATGATGCAATCGGGGATAAAGTGGCTGAAGGTCTGTTTGAACTAGGAAGCCTGACTGTAAATGCAAATACGAGCAAGCCGTGGCTGTTTATTTTCCCACCTGAGAGCATTCAAAAGGAAGAGCTTGACTTGTCCCGTTGGAAAGTGAGCGTTCCCCAAGGAGCCTAATGCAAGAGAGCAAATTTGCATGGGCTAGTCAAAAAAGTTTATCATGATAAGAGAAGCTTCGTTCGTGTCCGGACGTTTGAGGAGGTAGCCTATGTTTTCCTTTATGAAGAATTTTTTAGGTAAGGATCAACAGGATCTGAAAAAAGATATTCAAGAAGAGTCTGCTATCGATGTCGCTGAATTGAAAAACACCGAGGTCGAAATGGAAAGCAACGAGCAACAGGAAGAGTCTGTAGGTGGAGTTGAAAAAATTCGTACGGAATTGTCCCTGAGCCCGATTTGGGAGAGCGAGCTGGATTCCGAGAAAAAGTATACGCTTCGCTTTTTGCAAGAAGAATTGCCAGAGATGCGTAAAGGCATGATTAGCGTAACGGGTTTCAGTATGATTCCCCAGCCAAATGGCATGACGGTAGCGATGTTCTTCCGTAACTCGACAAATAAGCCAGTGCGGATCAAAAACGTTGGCTTAGCGATTTATCTTGATGATAATGCGTTTGCAAGGATCAAGGTGGATTTGTCAGATATGGGCGCAATTCCACCGCATACCAGCCGTCCGTGGGAGGTATTGTTCCCGGAAGAGAGCTATCTGCATGAAAACTTCACCTTTAACCGCTGGAAAGTGGTTATGAAGGCTGGTAGAAATTCGCATGTATGGCCGCGTAATCTGGAGCTCGATCCTGAAATGGAAAGCCGCATGACCGATCGCCAAAAGGATCGTTTAGAAGCGTTGACGCAGTCTTTGCCAATGATTCCGATTAATACGGTACAGGTTACTGGATTCGACATCGGAATGACAAAGGAAGGACATTTGGTAGCAGCGATGCTCTTCCGCAATGGGATGGCCCATGATTACCGTCCAGATGAAATCAAGCTGACGATTGCTGATGCTAATGGTGATCTGGTAGCAACAGGTGTACTCGACGCAAGCAGCATTAATGTGAAGCCGGGTTACAGCCGTCCATGGATGATTGTATTCCCGCCAAATTTAGTGAAAAAGCCTGATGCCGACCTGAAAAGATGGACGCTTGAGGTAGAATAGGGCGCAATACTTTTGAGGTTGGGAAAGAGGAGGTTGACTTATGAGTTGGTTATTGGAAAATTGGTTTGGTTCCAAGGAGAGCTTGGAGCAAGTACGCGAAGATATTCATGAGAATCTTCATAGAGAGTTTTATTTGGGTGTATCCGGATTAGAGAATCCGCAGCAATCTGCGAACCGTGTGGAATCCAAGGAATTGTTTTTGGTGCTGAACGGTCCGTGGGATGATCAATTGGACGAAGCGGAGCATGAGCTCTTGCAATACGCGCATGATGAAATGCCTCCGGTTGTTCGTAACGAAGTAGGTATCATTCCTTTCTTTACACAGGTTACGAATGATGGTTTTTTGGTTCTTACCTACGTTCGTAATGCGACTGACCGCAGCATTTTGCTGCAAAGGCTTCCGTTGTCTTTGGTGACGGAGGATGGAGAGGAAGTCGCGAAAAAGACTTTTGATCTGGTTACATCTGGTCCAGTGATGGAAATGTCCAGCCGTCCGATGGAATTCATGTTCCGCTGGGATGAATTCGATCGTATTCCTGAACAAGAGGTTCCATTGAAGCTGGCCTTTATCAAGCCGGAAAAGAACGAAGTAGAAGAGAATCAAAACTTTAATCTGGGTCTGAGTGCAGATGAATCCAAGCAATACATGCAGCAGGCAGCAGAAAAGGCTCCGATTGTAGAGGGCGAAGTAGATTTGCAAGTTCTCGACATCAAGCCAGGTGAAGATAACGGCCTGAAAGTCATCGTTGCTTTCCGTAACGGTCTGGCAAAACGTCTGGAATTTACCGAAGTGCCAATTATCGTTCATGATAAGGATGGCGATACCGTAGCACGTGTACACTTTACCCTGGAAAACATGAAGGTAGAAGCAAATAGCCATCGTATATGGGCATTTGATATTCCGTTCTCCTCCATTAAAAAGGAAGAGGTAAATCTGGCGGAAGTTACTGCTTTTATTCCAAAAGCTCAGCAAAGAAAAAAAGAAAAAGCTCAGGTAGCACCTGAAGTGGAAGACAATAAAGGTTTGTTACAGTAAGGAGAAAACCCTTTTTGCCCATGGTGAAAAGGGTTTTGTACTTTTTTAACGTTCCAAATATTGGCTAATCAGGGTTGCATGTCTCCCTTTTCATCCGCTATGCTAGGACGAGAAGATAAATACCTGAATTCCTTTTAGACTGCTGATTTGCAGGGGAGAGAAGGAAGGACTGTTTTACATGAAAAAATCAGTGAACATGTCAGTAGCGACTGCGATAAGTGTCGCACTATTGATGGCAAACAACCCAACAATCTATGCTGCAGCACCACCAGCATCGAATGACTACTATTTAAGTAACCAGCTTCATTTGAGTCAGATTAGAGCTCAACAGGCCTGGTCAGTCGTAAATAGTAATGAACAGATTATCATCGCGGTGCTAGACTCTGGTGCGGATTATAAGCATCCTGATTTGAAGGACAATCTTCTGCCGGGTGTGAATCTGGTCAATCCCGGGAGATCTGCCCAGGACGATAACGGACATGGAACAGAAGTAACTGGTGTACTGGCTGCTAGCGGGAATAACAGTATTGGTGTATCCGGTGTCTTGTGGAATGCCAAGATTTTGCCGATTAAAGTTTTGGCCAATGGCGAGACTACGGTGCAGACTCTTGCTAAGGGTATCAATACTGCCTTGGATCGTGGTGCCAAAGTCATCTTGATGTCGCTCAGCAGTATGGCCTACTCCAAGGAACTGGCGAATGCTGTACAACGAGCGGAAAGAAGCGGAGCGGTTCTGATTGCAGCGAGTGGCAATGAGAGTAGCCGAGTGGCTTATCCGGCAGCTTATCCCACGGTGGTAGCGGTAGGGGCTGTAAGGAGTAACAATGAAGTGCTGTATCAAAGCAATACGGGACCTGAGCTTAACCTAGTAGCGCCCGGTTTCAATGTTTATACGACCAAGCTAGGGGGGAAATACGGTTCCTTTAGCGGTACTTCAGCAGCCGCACCACAAGTAGCGGGTGCAGCGGCTCTCATACTAGCGCGTCATCCCAAACTAAGTCCATTTGATGTAAGACAATTGCTTTATCAAACCGCTACGGACTTAGGGGAAAAGGGATGGGACCGGAAAACGGGCTACGGGTTGCTAAATGTCGACAAGGCAGTTAGAACGTCCTTATCCTATGACTTTTTAGAGCCGAATAATCAGACGTACTCAGCAAAAGCGTTCCCGATCGAGTCTCAGATACGTGGAAATTTGGGACCAAAAGATACGATAGACTGGCTGAAGATGGACATCCCTTACGATGGGAAGGTCAGCTTTACAGCGTCAGTGACATCCGGTATTTCTTCCGCGATGGCAGCTACCTTTTACCCAGAGAATCGTCCGCCGATTACGCAGTACTTCGGAAATGGAGATACGATAACTGTCCCGGTCAAAGCGGGGAAAATGAATATCCGGTTAATGCGTAACGGAGGGGTCAACAACGCATTTACCTACGTACTGACGAGTAAGTTTACCATCAATCCGGACCGTAACGAACCGAACGATACGCAAGAGACGGCAAGGCCGCTCGTAGGCAACGAAATCAGTGTAACAGGCAATTTTCACGATGAAGGGGATCAGGACTGGTTCTCCTACTATGTTCGTGAATACGGGCATTTGGATGTCACTGTTAGTCCTGATAACAAGCGTGTCGATCTATTGCTGAGTATCGGTAAACAAGAGCTCGGTAAAAAGATGGTTGTCTGGGACCCTACCTACGATAATGGAACAAAAGACAATCCGACAGAGCGCGTCCAAAAAGAAGTGTCACCAGGCAAGTATTACATCCGTGTGAGTGAGTATAATCGCAATGCGGTGAATGGCGAATATCAGCTGGATCTGGGATACACGCCAGTAAAAAAAGATTTTAATGAGCCGAATGACACCTATCAAACTGCGTCTCCGTTAAGCGCTGGGACAGTGATGTCAGGCACGATTCCGACAGCTACGGATTCCGACTGGTTCCAATTTACTGTGAATAGTGAATCGTATGTGACGTTCCGAGCACCGTACATTCCTGTCGATAGCGGCTTTCGTTTCGCGCTCTATAGCGATCGAAACATGAACTATGCGCTTGCTTCGACGAATGAGGTAGCGGAGCTGTCTAAGCGAGGAAACGATATTATCGGTTTGCGTTTGCAGCCAGGAAAATATTATGTACGCCTTAATAGTGGTACTTCGTTCAAATATGAATCGTACCGACTCACGGTGACGCAGCAGAAATTGATAGCGGGTTATCGCGATATTTCGGACCACTGGGCGCGCTCAGAGATCGTCAGACTTAGCTCTCGCGATATTGTAAATGGGTTTAATGATGCGTCATTCAAGCCGAATCAGGCAGTGACCCGTGCAGAGTTTGCGACGATGCTGCTTAAATCGATGCGTGCGACCGGTTCTAAGGTAGCGACTACCTACACAGGAAAAGCGACCTTCCGGGATATGCCAAAGCGGCACTGGGCGTATCACAACTTAGGTGTAGCTTATCAATTGGGAATTTTGAAAGGGTACCCGAAGAATGAAATGAAGCCGGATCAGCCGATATCGCGTGCAGAGATGGCGGTAATGATCGCTCGGGCACGTAATGTGTTGATGTATAATCATGGTACCTCGAATTATCGGGATGTGCCAACGAGTCACTGGGCTTCTCCTGCCATCGAGGCTTTAACATCGAGAAATTGGGTTAATGGGTACGGTTCTTCCTTTAAACCGAATGGAAGAGCAACTCGCGCCGAGGTAGTGGTTGTACTTTCAAAGGCCTATCAATTATAAGTAAAATTTTTCCTATTGACATCTCTGAAAAAAACAATTATTCTATTATCCGTAATGGATACTCTTATCCAGAGCAGGCGGAGGGACTGGCCCTATGAAGCCCGGCAACCGAGCTAGAGCGGTGCTAACCAGCAGAACGGACATCTGTTCTGGCCGATAAGAGGATGAAGGAAGCAAAAAACGCTCAAACCTTTTCCTCCTAAAAATTGGAAAAGGTTTTTTATTTGCGTTTACGTAGATAAAATCCTAACTCGGCTACCACACTATTTGTATGAGGTCAAAGGAGGTATTTTCTCATGGCTTTGCAAAAAGGTCGTCGTCTGTTTACATCCGAATCTGTAACTGAAGGACATCCGGATAAAATTTGTGACCAAATTTCCGACTCCATCTTGGATGCGATCCTGTCCAAAGATCCAAACGCTCGCGTAGCTTGCGAAACTTCCGTAACTACTGGTTTGGTTCTCGTAGCAGGTGAAATCACTACAAACACTTATGTGGATATCCAAAAGCTCGTTCGTGAAACCATTCGTGAAATCGGCTATGACCGTGCGAAATTCGGTTTTGACGCTGACACTTGCGGTGTTATTACTGCAATTGGAGAGCAGTCCGCTGACATTGCACTTGGTGTAGACCAAGCATTGGAAGCACGCGAAGGCAAAATGACTGATGCTGAGATCGAAGCAATTGGTGCTGGTGACCAAGGTTTGATGTTTGGTTTTGCTTGCAATGAAACACCTGAACTGATGCCACTTCCAATCAGCATGTCTCACCAATTGGCTCGTCGTCTGACTGAAGTACGAAAAAACGGAACACTTGCTTACCTCCGTCCTGACGGAAAAACACAAGTAACCGTTGAGTACGATGGCGACAAACCAGTTCGTATCGATACAATCGTTATTTCTACCCAACATGCTCCTGAAACAACTTTGGAGCAAATCAAGCAAGATCTGGTTGAACACGTAATCAAACCAGTTGTTCCAGCTGAACTGTTGGACGCTGAAACCAAATACTTCATCAACCCAACTGGCCGTTTCGTAATTGGCGGACCACAAGGGGATGCTGGCTTGACTGGCCGCAAAATCATCGTAGATACTTACGGCGGTTATGCTCGTCATGGCGGTGGTGCGTTCTCCGGTAAAGATCCAACGAAAGTTGACCGTTCCGGTGCTTACGCAGCTCGTTATGTAGCGAAAAACATCGTGGCTGCTGGCCTTGCAGACAAATGCGAAGTACAAGTTGCTTACGCAATTGGTGTAGCACAACCAGTTTCCATCGCAGTAGATACATTCGGCACAGGTACCATTTCCGAAGAAGCTCTGGTGAAATTGGTTCGCAAACACTTCGACCTGCGTCCTGCTGGTATCATCAAGCAGCTCGACCTGCGTCGTCCTATCTACAAACAAACAGCTGCATATGGCCACTTCGGACGCAATGACCTGAATGTTCCTTGGGAGCAAACAGACAAAGCAGAAGTTCTGAAGCAAGAGGCTGCTCAACTCTAATATTCGAAAGACATAAAAAGAGCCTGGTGTTGCTACTGGGCTCTTTTTCTTTTAGGAGCAGAGTCATCCAATTATTGGGTCAATTGTTGCACAGGAATTTGTATGACTGTGTCGAATCTCCTAGTGAGGAAGTAGAGGAGGGGTTTTTTTGCCGAACAGAAGGCTCTTCCTGATCGTGTTTCTTACTTTTTTGTTTTTTATAGTGGCTATTGGGTTCTTAGGCGAATCTTTTCTGGAAAAAAAGAATAAACAAGAAGTGCAACCTTTTCCCCAAGTGGATACGTCTATAAGCATAAGTGAGACAAAAAATGCTGAGCCAAACGTCACACCAACAGAAGAAGCAGTGGTTCAAACGAAAAAGTGGTATAACAATCAGGTTGTTGTTTTGACGTACCATCATGTCACGGATCAATCGAATCAGCGGTATGTCATAGCTCCTGATCAATTTGCCCGACACATGAAATTTTTGCATGATAATGACCTGAATCCGATTTCGCTGGAGGAGTTCCTGCGATTTATGGAGACGGGTACCTTACCGACTGAGAATGCTGTTTTGATTACGTTTGACGATGGGTATGAGAGTTACTACAAAGAAGCATTTCCGATCTTGCGTACATACGGCTACCCTTCAGTGAACTTCGCGATTGCGGGGCGCTTAAGAGATGTAGCTGACCGAAAACGGGAGAATATGACGCCACCACTTACGCGTCAACAAGTTAACGAAATGATTCAATCGGGACTGGTTACAATCGGGTCCCATACGTACAGTCTGCATGAAGAGGAAGAAAGAAATGAGTGGGGCGATCTTGGCCCGGAAACAGCTCCGGTCTATTTGAAGGACTTGCATCGTTTAGAGGACGAAAAAGAGTACAGGGACCGCCTCTTTGTGGATTTTCGTATATCTCGCGTCAGCTTAAGCGATTGGATGAAGAAAGAGATCGAAGTCATCTCGTTGCCGTTTGGATACACAAGTCCAATCGTACTGGAGACAGCGCGTGAAGCTGGCTACCGCTATGTGTTTACATCTAATCGTGGATTCGTAAAACAGGGAACAGATCCATTTGCCATTCCACGCAATGACATGGGACTGCGAGACGTAGAAGAAGAGCACCTCCAACAGTTGTTCACGAAGGCTAAAAATGAGTTTGAAGGAGAGCAATCATGAACAAAGCGATAGACATCAGCGTGCTGGACGGGGTGATCAAACGAACGATTGAAACCGTAGAAACGAGTAAAACCCAAATATTTGATATAGCTGAAAACGCCAGACAGCATGGCAACTCATTGAAGTTTGAATTACATGAACTTCGACAAGAGATTTCCAAAGTGATTCAAAAAGTCGATGCGCTTGAACTTGCGTATCGCAAATCACGCAACAAGCTCGTCTTGGTCAGTCGCAATTTTCATATGTACACGGAGGAAGACATTCGGGTTGCGTATGAAGAGGCGAGCCGTATTCAGGTAGAACTGTCCATTTACCGCGAGCGGGAAAACAATTTGAAGCGCAGAAGAAATGATTTGGAGCGTCAACTGCGTACTTTGGAAGAAACGATCGTCCGAGCAGAAAAGCTGGTTTCTCAAATGGGCGTCGTGCTTGGTTACTTGACGGGTGACTTAAGCAAGATAGGCGAGGCACTGGAATCGGCTAAGCAGCATCAGTTGATGGGCTTAAAGGTAATCCAGGCTCAGGAAGAAGAGCGCAAGCGTGTCGCGCGCGAGATTCACGACGGGCCAGCTCAATCGATGGCGAATGTCGTGCTGCGTTCGGAAATAGTAGAACGCATGCTGAAGAACGAACGCATTTTGGAAGCGCAAATGGAACTCCACGAGCTGAAGGAAATGGTACGCTTGAGCTTGGCGGATGTTCGACGTATTATTTTTGATTTGCGTCCGATGGCATTAGATGACTTAGGGCTAGTACCTACCTTGCAAAAATATATTCAAACATGCGAAGAGCGAATTCAGTCTTCCATCGATCTGGTAGTATTCGGTGTAGAGCCTCCTTTGCGCAGTTCAGTAAAGGCGGCGATCTTCCGGTTAGTTCAGGAATGCCTGAACAATGTGGAGAAGCACGCAGGCGCTACGACCGTGCAAGTGAAGCTGGAATTTGTACAAGATTCGTTAAGCCTTGTCGTCAAAGACGATGGGGTCGGATTCGATCTGGAAAAACGCATGGCGAATGGCAACTCTTTTGGACTCTTGGGAATGCGTGAGCGTGTACAGCTCTTAGAGGGCAGTGTCGAGCTTCAATCCGCTCCAGGAGAAGGAACCAAGGTTATATTCCAAATACCGATAAAATTGTGACGTGATACGTAAATAAGTACTGGGGGATGAACCATGGATAAGAGACAGCAAGAACTCCGCATTGTGATTGTGGATGACCATCAATTATTTCGCGAAGGTGTAAAGCGAATATTGGAAATGGAAGAAGATTTCAAGGTCGTCGGTGAAGGTGCGGACGGAGGAGAAGCCACAGTATTGGCGGAAGAGCACAAGCCGGATGTCTTGTTGATGGATATTAACATGCCAAACATAAATGGCGTTTCTGCTGCAGAAAATGTGATTTCGGTAAGCCCTTCTACTCGTGTGATTATGCTCTCGATTCATGATGATGAGGGATATGTGTATCGTACACTCCGAGCTGGAGCGTCTGGCTACTTGCTGAAGGAAATGGGAACGTCAGACCTCGTTGACGCTGTGCGTGTAGTGGCGAGTGGTGGTGCATACATACATCCGAAGGTGACGGGCAAGCTGATTGAAGAATTCCGTCGTCTGAGCGAGCAGGAAGGGACCGCCGAGCGTAGCTTCTCCGTAGATGAGTCGCAAGCCATCGATCCAAAAGTGATCGAGTCGCTTACCCGTCGCGAGCGGGAAGTATTGCAGCTAATGGCAGAAGGGAAAAGCAATCGTGCCATTGGGGAATTCCTGTTTATTAGTGAAAAGACGGTTAAAAATCACGTCAGCAGCATTTTGCAAAAGCTCAATGTTCAAGACCGGACACAAGCGGTTGTCATCTCCATTAAAAACGGCTGGGTGAAATTGTAGGAAGCGCTTCCGATTTGCACTCTGTTCAAGCCGTGCGGCATACCTTGGTATAGGAGGAGGTATGACCGTGGTGGAAGAGCTGATTGTATGGCTTTTGGCAGCATTTGGCTGCTCCTCTTTGTTGGTAATGATCGCGGAGCACTGGACCAATCGGACGGATACCGCGAGCGAGCTCCCGTATGAGCATTATCGGTTGCTGGTGCGCAATTCGGAACAGGTGCTGGAACGTGTAGTGAGGAGTCTGCTGTTTCGCTCGTATTGGAGTGGCAGACCGATCCGAATTACCTTGATAGATGATGGGTCTGACGATGATACGAAACAGATGGCAGCCGTCTTGAAACGCTATCCGTACGGCTATTGTTTGGGTGACGTACAAGAGGAGATGGCGGCTGGAACCATCGTCATTGATCTGCGGGAGAATAAAGAGGGAGCATAAAAAATTGGTGAGCGTAAATATTACGAGCTGTCGACAATAGATCGGCAGCTTTTTTATATTTTTAGGCCCTGATTCTGGTTCTGAAATTTATTTGCTGGACCAGTCTGTCTTTTTGCACACTAAGAGCAAGAGGACGGAGGAGTGAGCGTATGCGTGAGTATTTGCTGTATATCAAAGCTTGCGGCGGATCAATACCACAGGTGCAGACTTATGTTACGCCCAGCTTTTCTGTAGATCGTTCTTTTTGGCAGGAAAGAGAAGGATGTGTCCTGCATGTCATTGGGAAGACGTCTTCGCTTGCTCTGGCTTTTTCCTTGCGTGCGAAGGTAAACGGGTATTTGATGGATCAAGACAAACGGGTACTGACTGATAGATATGTAAAAGAGTTGAGGGCGATAGCGGTAAGTAGTGTGCGCGAAGCAAGTAGCTTATATGGGCGGGAAGTAATAAGTGTACAGGACCGCCGAAAGCACGGGTGGTTTTCTTGGGAGTCAGTTGAGGAGAGTGTGGAAGTCCCGTATCAAGGTGGCAAAGAATCGGGGGAAATGCCGGATGCTCGGTTGAGCTATTCGAGTGGTCGCGAGCTTCTTCGTAGGAGCTCATCGCACGAGAATTCACAAGAAGCTGTTTTAAGCGAGATTTTGGATGGTCGTGCGCTCCTATGGGATGAAGTGGAGTCCTTGTTGAAGAAGCGAGGGGTGGAGGTGCATGATTTGTCCGCCATTTTGCATTCATTCGTGCTTGCAAACAAAGCGGAGTGGCGACCTGGCATTCGTTTTTCGGTCACAAAAGGATGGCGGCGCAATAGGCTGGAGTTGGTATGTGAACGCTGCGGAAGTGCAGGAGCGAAGGTGGAGTTTACTTACTGTCATACGTGTGAGCAAGGTTGCGCTTATTGCACAGCTTGTTTAGGGATGGGCAGGAGTAAGTGTTGCACGCCGTATTTTTTAATGGATGTAGGTTCATCCCTTTTCCGTAGCGCAGAACATTTGCAGAACGTGGCGAGATTGGAGTGGGCGGGGAAGTATTCGGTCGATCAATCACGGGCAGCTGAGCGAGCGCGTTGCTTTGTAGCCAATCCGAGACCAGGGCTGTCGGAATATTTGATTTGGGCAGTTTGTGGGGCGGGCAAAACAGAGCTGCTATTCCCTTCTGTTACAGAAGCACTTGCTGCAGGTGGTCGCGTTTTGATTGCGACACCGCGAAAAGACGTCGTGTTGGAGCTGGCTCCGAGGATTCAGCGGGTTTTTCCAGGGGCTAAAGTGATTGCCGTCCACGGTTCGAGCTCGGAAAAGTGGGAAGAGAGTGACATCACGATTGCGACCACGCATCAGGTTATGCGCTTCCATCGACGTTTTTTACTGGTCATTCTCGACGAAGCTGACGCGTTCCCTTATCATAATGATCCTATTTTGTATCGCGCTCTATCCAGAGCGGTGAAAAAGAATGGGAAGCTGCTTTATTTAAGCGCGACACCTCCGGGATATTTGCAAAAGCGGCTCGTTAGAAAAGGGCGCTCAACTCTAGGCTCGTCTGGGGCGATACCGCTTTTCTCTGATACACATGTTCTGTTACCTGGGCGCTATCATGGTGCTGCGCTTCCTGTCCCCAAGATTCTCACGGTACAAGGCTTACATAAGCGCGTTCAGACGAATCGAATCGTGGCGCCATTTATTGATGTAGTGCGTACATCTCTGAATAAAGACCGACAAGTTTTTGTTTTTGTACCGAGGGTTGATGAAATTGACAGGGTGCTATCATACCTTCGTAAGTGGCTTCCTGCTCATGTGGGGGAGATGGCTGGTGTTCATGCGGCAGACCCTATGCGGGAGGAGAAGGTACTCGCCTTTCGGGAAAAACGTTACACCGTCATAGTGACGACAACGATTCTGGAGCGGGGTGTGACCATACCAAAGAGTGATGTAGTAGTGGTAGGTGCGGAGGCGCCAGTATTTGACGAGGCGTCATTGGTGCAGATAGCAGGGCGAGTTGGGCGGTCAGTCGATGATACGACAGGTAGCGTTCTGTTTATACAAGCAGAACGATCTACTTCTCCCAAGCGGGCTGTCAGGCAGATTTCACAGATGAACAGTTTGGCTCAAAGGTTGGCGGAGCAAAGGGGGCATTCATGACCAGTGGGGTGTGTGTCCGTTGTGGTGGGCGTATCCTAGCATTCCAAAAGGAATCGATCGCTCGAGAAAAAGCGCGACAGCTATCGGATCAGGCGGGGTATCCGGTCACCTATCGCATGTTAAAAGGGATTATGTTGTGTGGAGCTTGCCTTGATGCTTTACCGTTGATTGGGCATGATATTTGCCAACGGTGCGGGCGCGATAGGGAGTTGCAGACTAGTATCGGCAGTGAAGGGCTATGCAGGGATTGTGTTCATGGGGAAGATGGTCAAATATTGGTGGCAAATCGGAGTTTGCTTCGCTATGAAAAGGGAGAGAGGGATTTGCTCGGATTGTTTAAATACCGCGGTGACGAACGGCTAGCTTCATTTTACGGTACGCTTCTCGCCATTGCGGTTCAGCGTTATTACAGATCTATGGGGTTTACCTGTATCGCGACGGTTCCCCTACATCCACAGCGTTTGAGGGAACGCGGCTTCAATCAGGTTGACTTGCTGGCTCGTCATTTAGGAGCAGTAATCAAAATTCCTGTCAAACCGTTGCTTCTCCGGGCGAAGGACACCCCAAAGCTAAGCAAGCAAAAAGGGCGCGCAGCACGTCACGAAAGCATGCGCGAAGCTTTTGTGTGGGATGGCCAGGGTATGCCCTCTGCTGCTAAAATCCTGCTGCTTGACGATATTTATACGACTGGCTCGACGTTGCGTTCGTGCGCGAGGACAATCAGAGAATATTTGGGGCCAAGCTGTGATATGTATTCCTTGACAATATACCGATAGCCAGTTTGGGAAAATTAAGCTATGATGTAGGCATACAACAGATATGGAACCGTATGAACTTTCTGAACGGAAAAGGGGTTGTCCGATATGTCTATGGGCAAGTTGGCAAACTGCTCGCGGTGTGATGCTGTATTTGTACAAGCAGTCCGTGACATTTGCCCCAAATGCTATAAAGAAGTGGAACAAGAATATGAGGCATGTGCCCAGTATTTGCGTAAGCGCGAAAATCGCGGATCGAATATTCATCAAGTGAGCGAAGCCACAGGTGTGAGCGTGAAGCAAATCACGAAGTTTATCAAGGAAGGGCGTATTTCGGTTGCCGGAAGCCCCAACCTTGGCTATCCATGTGAGCGCTGCGGTTTTTTGATTAGAGCAGGCAATATTTGCGAATCTTGTCTAAAAGGCTTGAAGCATGAAATTACGCAACAACTCGAGGTAGAGCAACGATTGGACGAATTCCAACGCGCCGAACTGGCTAGTGCAGCTTATCGAAGAAAGCAGAATAGTGACGAATAGTTTTGTGCAAAAAAACTAATCGTACATGATGAAATTGCCGATGATACTACTAAGAGGTGTCATCGGTTTTTTCTATGAAAAGACCGTTGGTATGAGAGGATGGTAATCAGATGCGGATTAATGAACCTAACCGTGTCGGGATGATCAATGCTTACAACAAAACAGGCAACAACCAGGTAGGCAAAAGCGGTAAAATCCCGATGGGCAAGGATGAAGTAAACATTTCCACAGAAGCGCTGGAAATGCAAAAGCAAGTAGAAGATGTCAACTCTCCGCAACGTCGGGAAAAGGTGGAGCAGTTGAAGAAGCAAGTGGAGGAAGGAAAATATCACGTCTCAAGTGAACGGATCGCTGATAAGCTCCTGTCCTTTTGGAAAAAGCTGTAACACAGATCGAAAGAGGGCTTTTTGAACAGCCTCTTTAAATAGTTTTCGATGGAAGATGAGGAGAAGCAAGGAATGAACAGACTCTACGATCTGCTCGACAACTTGATCCAGTTGCACAAAGCCTTGTACACCTTAGCTATGCACAAGAAAGAAGTGCTGGTAAAAGGAAATGTGGATGAACTTATAGCCATTACACGCCAGGAGCAAAAACTGATCAAGGGCGTCACAGAAGCTGAAGCAGCCCGCCAGCAAGTCGTAAAAGAACTGACAGCACAGAAGGGCTTTGCGCTGCAAGAAGGCACACTGGCTGAATTGATCAAGTTGACGACCAGTGCGGAAGAGAAGATGCGACTCACTTCCTGTCGTAATGAGCTGAGCCGGATTGTGACTGAACTGCGCGATGCCAACGACCTGAATCAGCAGTTACTGGAGCAATCCCTTTCTTTTGTCAACATGACGCTCGACCTGATCACAGATACGCCCGAGGACGACTTCATCTACGGAAGGCCGACTTCGGATACGTATCGTCAGGCTAATCGAACTTTTTTCAACAAAAAAGCGTAAAGAGGTGTCGAAATGCGCTCTACTTTTCATGGAATTGAAGTCAGCAAACGCGGCTTGTTCGCTCAACAATCCGCGCTAAATACAACGGGACACAATATCTCCAATGCAAATACGGAAGGCTACAGCCGCCAGCGCGTGAATATGCAGGCTACGACGGGCTTGCCTTATGTAGGGATGCAAGCGAGTATCGAGCCAGGGTTGCTCGGAACAGGGGTTCAAGCTACTAGTATCCAGCGTCTGCGGGAAGAGTTTCTGGATATTCAGTATCGGAATGAGTACAAACGCCAAGGTTACTGGGATGGCCGTTTGGAAACGTTGGAGAAATTGGAAGGAATTATGAATGAGCCTTCTGATACTGGTTTGCAAAAGGTTATGGACCAAATGTGGCAAGCATGGCAGGATCTTGCCAAGGACCCTACTGATACTTCAGCTCGCGCAGTTGTTCGGGAACGAAGCAAGGCAGTAGCGGATACGTTTAATACGCTGACCAATCATATTAAGGAAGTACAAACTGATCTCAATAACGTGGTCAACGTAAAATCAATGGAGATCAACTCCTTGGGCCAACAGATTGCTAACTTGAACAATCAGATTGCAAACGTTGTACCGCACGGCTATCAGCCAAACGATCTCTATGACCAACGTGACGTGCTTTTGGACAAGCTCTCCAAGCTGGTGGAGGTCCGTGCGACGCAGTCAACAGCTGGTATGGTTAATGTGACCATTGAAGGTCGTGATTTTGTTACTGGAATTACATCGCAGCCGGTAGCTACTGTACAGAATCCAGCTACGGGTATGAGTGACATGACGCTGGGCGGAGCGGCGTTTGTGCCGACAACCGGCTACATGGCAGGAACCCTCCAATCTCGTGATCAGATCGTGCCGAACATGTTGAAACGCTTGGATGTTTTGGCGGTGAATCTGACGAAGGAAATCAACGATCTGCATCGGGCAGGACGAAGCTTGAGTGATATTAACAATGGCACTGTACAAGATCTGCCATTCTTTGTGGATGCGAATTCACTAGCTGCCAACCCAGCAACTAAAAACTATCCAACAAGTGCATCTGGGATTGTCATTAATCCAGAAATTACGAAGAGTTTAGATGCGATTGCTGTGGCAAAACCTGAAACTGGAAGTACTCCAGTAGGAAACAATGAGAATGCATTGGCTATTGCATCCATTAAGTTCAAAGTGCTCCAAGCAGGTGCTGGTCCAAATGATTTAGCGGAGAGTTCAACTTTGGATAACTACTATCGCTATACGATCAGTCAATTGGGCGTAGATGCTCAAGAAGCTGAACGTAACCGACTTAACTCCGAAATGCTTGTTGGTACTGTAGACAACCAGCGACAATCTGTATCAGGTGTATCCATCGACGATGAAATGGCGGAAATGGTGAAGTACCAACATGCGTACAGTGCATCTGCACGCGTCATGACAAGCATGGACGAGATATTGGATAAAGTCATCAACGGTATGGGCCGAGTGGGCCTCTAGTAGGAGGGATTAAATCATGGCGGTACGTGTAACGCAGAACATGTTAAATAGTAATATGCTACGGAATTTGCATAATTCCATGCGCACTATGGATAATCTTCAGCACCAGCTTTCATCTGGAAGCAAAATCGCTAAACCATCTGATGATCCGGTAGTGGCAGCACGGGGGATGTTTTATCGTTCTTCATTGATGGAGAATGATCAATATATAAGAAACGTTGACGAAGCACAATCCTGGATGGATATGACAGATGGTACGATGGATGAAGTTGGAAGTGTTTTAAAGCGGATCAAAGAGCTTCTTGTTTATTCCGGTGATGGCGCCATTTCACCCGCTGACCTGAACACAATGGCCTCAGAAGTTAAGGAATTGAAAACTCACTTAGGTACACTAGCCAATCAGCAAATTAATGGTAAGTATATCTTTGCTGGTACAGATACAAACATAGCTCCTTATGATCCCGCTGCAAATGGGGGGAAAGGTGACTTCGTAAGTACAAACAGCTCTCCAATTAATTTGGAAGTGAGCCAGAATGTTTTTGTGACTTCAAACATTAACGCACAAAACTTATTTAACTATCCTAACAATGCGAACAATATGTTTAAGGTGCTAGATAATATTATTACTGAGTTGGGGAATGGTAGAAGTGCCGCGCAATTTATCACGGGAATTGATCAGCAGTACGATAAATTATTGGCCGAGCGGGCTTCTCTTGGAGCAAGTGTAAACCGTGTTGACCTTATTGCCGAGCGTTTAAAGGGTCAAGACGTTAATATTACTGGACTAATGTCAAAAAATGAAGATGCGGATATGGCGAAAGTCATGACTGATTTAAAAACACAGGAAAGTGTCCACAACGCAGCTTTAGGTTCAGGTGCCCGTATTATTCAGCCAACTTTGTTGGATTTCCTTCGCTAGGGAAAGATGAGGGTGAATAGCCAATGCAAATTCCCAAAATTCGAATGGAAAGCACGTTTGCTCAGCTAGGATTAAACATAAATAAGCCTATTCAAGAAATTAAGCAGCCAAAAGCAGAAATGAATTTACACCAGACTCCTGCTACACTTTCGATAGAACAAGCCCGTACGATATTGCAGATCGATTCTAGTCAGGCCCGTGCTAATATTGGCATTATGACTTCGATGCAGTTTAGCGATAGTAGTGCTGCTTATGGCAAACAAAAGGCTATGCAGGCGATTGCAGAGAAAAGTCAAGAGGGCGATCGTCTCATGCGGATCTATACGAAGGAAAACGCAATTGCTGCAATTGGTCAAGAAAAAGGATTGCGCGTGCTGGAGGGAGGCTATACCCCCCCAGCAGCCTCGACAGATGATGGTGTAAATATAAGCGCGGAATTCAAGCCGGTTGTTATAGATGTACAGCGTAACGGGATGCGTATGGATCCAGTCTTGCGAGCACCTGAGTTGTCCTATACGCCGGGCAAGGTAGAGCCGTATATGATACAATATAATAGTCTGAAAATAGATGTGGTAGGCGGTCAACTGGATCAAATGATGTGAGTGAGGGGAAAACATGAACATGAGTCAACAGGTTGAATTGGGCAAGCTATTTTTTGAGGATGGCATCCCTGGGTTTTCCCATTTGCAATTTTTTCAACTGTTACAGGAAGAGGAAAGTCCTTTTTTTATCATTCAGTCTACGGAAGAGAAGGAAGTAGGCTTTTGGGTAATCGATCCTTTTTCTTTTTTCCCCGAGTACAAATTTGAGCTTTCAGATGTAGCCAAAAATGCCCTGCATGTAGACGAAGAATCCCAGTTAGGGGTGTTCACGATTGTTACGCTTCGTGGAAACAATGAGGCAACAGTGAACTTAAAGGCCCCAATCGTGGTGAATCTGAGCAATCGTATGGGTAGACAAGTGATTCTGCAGGAAGATACATATTCTATTCGTCAGCCGTTGTTTAAACAACAAGCTGTCGATCAAAAGTAGGTGGTGTTTATATGCTGGTCCTTTCTCGAAAGAAAAATGAATCGATCATGATAGGAGACACCATCGAAATCAAGATTATCGCAGTTGATGGAGATCAGGTTAAAATAGGCATCGATGCACCGCGTAATCTGGAAGTGTATCGGAAAGAAATTTTTGATGCGATTCAAGAAGAAAATCGACTAGCGACGCAGAATCAAAGAGATTGGGTAGCGGTGAAGCAGCTTTTTCTAAAGAATGATCATGAAAGTGATAAACAGTAATAACACGATTAGAGTGACAAGATGCTTGTATAATTGCAAAAAGAGTTGTCGAATGTGTTTTCGACAACTCTTTTTTGTCTAGTTTTTTAGGAATATCGCCATTCCGGCGATAGACGTGAAATCTTTTTTCTTTAGATAATCGAAGGCGAATTGAAGATATCTTGGGTTATGCTCAATTGTTTTTGCTAAAGATTGAATCAAAGTAAGGATATGATTTAAATTGAAATCAGATTTATGGAAGCCAGCGATCCCGATCAAATGCATCTTGATCAAACTGTAATGAAGAGCTAGCAGAACATAATTGTCCATGAGACTGAAGTTGTTTCCGTAGAAGGGAAAGAGATTTTTATAAATATGATTAACTAAATAGTTTTCTAGAATATAAAAATGTTCTTCCATGAAAGGTTTATAGTACATATCGTGTGCATGCTGATATCGTGAGGCAATTGTTTCAATGTCATCCGTATCCGTATAATTTATTCCTGCCAAGAATGTTTCAAAGCTGTTAAGATAGCGACTGCTGGCGCCTCCTGCATGAATACGAACATCGATTATTTCTTTTAATAAACGAATTTGCGCAGATGCCTCAACAGGAATTTGTACTAGGGATTGGCGTAATGTGCCTGCTTCAATAAGTTTTCTGTAGTTTTCGATCAACTGAGGGGTTTCAGTTGTGTTTCCAGCTGCAACGATGTCCTGTAAATTTTGATAAAACAACCCCAAAATTAAAAGCCGGTCCGTAATATCGTAACTTCGGTTTTGGATTAGTCCAATGGAAAAAATACGCAAGTCCCAAAAGTAAGATACTATTTGTTTATTGGTATAGTTATTAGGTTCAAGCTGTGAGAAGAATAGATGTTTATGGTTTTTTTCCAGCTTTATTTCGAAAAATTCCATTGGATTCGGGTTAAGTAAAGCCAGTCTTGCAGCCTCAGGACAGGATAGGTTCGCTGACATTTCATAGTTGCTGTTTACGGTATTGGTTATACGAGGGTATGAAGCACACGTTGTTGACAAGTTGTCTTCCCCTATTTTTAATTGGATCTCGCAAAGGTGATCGTCCGAGAGCATAGGGCAGCTTTTACACTCGGTCATGGCCATTTTCGCATAGTTGTTATCTGTTGGATTACTCCTGTTTCTCGTTACAACTTTATCTAACTTTTTTGCGAGTGCAGGCTCTTTTACTTTTTTATACTTTTTGTAGGTTGCTTTGTCTATGGTTACGCTCCATCCAGAGCAACAGGTATCTTCGCAGGAAGAACCAATACATTGAAACTGATCCATATAGGCAGGGATGAGGATGATGGAACCGGATTGAGACATGTTGAGTCCTCCTTTTTTGCACTGCTCTTATATAAATCGGTGTTTCTAGCTATGCTCATAAGATTTCGAGAAAAAAAATTAAAAAGAGAGTAAAAAGTACTAAAACGAATCAAGGAGACTTCCGATATAAATATTGTGAGGGCAAGCTGCAAGCGCGCGGTTGCAGCAAGTCCTACCTATTAACCAACAGTCACAGGGACGTGACTGTCAAACTCAAGGAGGAATTGTACATGATTATCCAACACAATATGTCTGCTATGAATACTCACCGTCAACTGGGTGTAAACGGTGGCAACCTGTCTAAAAACGTTGAGAAATTGTCTTCCGGCTACCGCATCAACCGTGCTGCTGACGATGCTGCAGGTCTCTCCATCTCTGAGCGTATGCGTGCACAAATCCGTGGTATGGAGCAAGCTTCCCGCAACTCCCAAGACGGTATCTCCCTGATCCAAGTAGCTGAGGGTGCACTGCAAACTGTGAACAACATGCTCGTTCGTATCAAAGAACTGGCTACACAATCCGCTAACGGAACTTACGATGACTCTGCTGACCGTGCTCGTTTGGATGAAGAGCTGAAAGAACTGACCAAAGAGGTTACTAACATTAAAGACAACACTAAATTCAACGGAATTACTTTGTTGAATGGTACCAAATCTGTTGATATCCAAATCGGTCAAGAAGCAGGTCAAAAATTGACTTTGGCAAAAGATAAATTCTCTATCGCTGCAGTTAATACTGCTGTTGGGAACTGGAAACTTACTAATGCAGGTGAAGCTTCCAAAGTACTGGGTAGCATTGATGCAGTAATTAACAAAGTATCTGCTGCTCGTTCCTACTTGGGTGCGAACCAAAACCGTTTGGAAAACACTATCAACAACCTGAACATTACTTCTGAAAACCTGACTGCAGCTGAATCCCGTATCCGCGATGTAGATATGGCGAAAGAGCAAATGGCGTTCACGAAGAACAACATCTTGACTCAAGCTTCCCAAGCTATGCTGGCTCAAGCTAACCAATTGCCACAAGGTGTTCTGCAACTTCTCCGTTAATCAGAGAATGAATAAAAAAGCATGGAAATCCGTAAGGATGCCCATGCTTTTTTTTATTTCCATGTTTATCATATAAACGGGGGAAATTGATTAGCCGATACTAGTAATGAACAATACGGAGGTGCAAATCATGAAACTGATTGCGGCTGGACAAGAATATATCATAGAAAATAATTCTGTAATGATTGAAACGGTTTTAAATATTGTTGATCAAGCGATTAGAGACCATTCACTGGTATTTTGCGGATTTGAGGTCAATAGAGAAGAATTTTATGATGATTTAGCTCAACTCGTTGCAGATAGAGGAGAAACTATCGAAACAATTGAAGCGATTCTCCTGACACAAGAACAATGGAGACGGGAGACATTGCATTCTGTAAAAGAGTATTTGCAAAACTCCTTGCCGTTATTAGAGACTCTTTATCAAGATTTTTATGACAGTCCTTCAGAAAGAGCATGGCAGGATTTTGGTAAATTGATTGAGAGTATTGAATGGATTAGTAAGGTGGCCGAATTTACAGATAGCCAGGCATTTTTGGACTGCGGGGAAGAGGTTCGTAATCTTGAGCTAGCCGTATCCCAACAAGACAATGGTCAAATCGGTGATATTATTCAATTTGAAATCATCCCTCGTTTTGAAAAGGCAATCGAAGCATTATCAGCAATAGATGGAGGGAAGACTTTTGATATTAACTGAAAATATACAGTTACTGAAAACGTACTTTCCCCAAGTATGGCAGCAGATAACCGACAAAAAAGCCAATGACTCACTGGTACGTCTTGAGGAGACAAGGAAGCAGGTAAGTACAGTTGCAGTTCATGTTGAATCGGGGTGGAACTATATCCACAGTAAATATGATCCGTTAGGGGAAGCGGAGAGATTTGTCAGTTCGCTTCAGGACCTTGACCCCAATCAGCATGTTTTGTTTTATGGGGTTGGCTTAGGTTATCATATTCAAGAATTATTAAAGCTTCATCCTTCCCTTAGCTTTTCGATTTATGAGCCAAATCATTCTATTCTCACAAAGTTTTTATCCGTTTTCGATTTAAACAAATGGCACCCAGGCAAACAATTAGTAAATGTGATGACAGAAACAACTAGCGATGACTTAAAGGGAAATCTTCGCAAGTTCACTCATTTTTTAGATAAGGAAGTTAAGATTGTCATACTGAATAGCTATGATCGGATTTATCCCGAATCGACCCGAAAGTTTGTTGAAGTATTTCGGGAGTCCATTTATGAAAATAAAGAAATCATCTCCACTCGTTTGATTTTTTCAAAAAGGGAAGCAATCAATGGACTCAAGAATCTCCCTTACATGTTAGAGACGCCAAACATTTTACATGGACACAATGAATTATTTAGAGATAAACCTGCAATCATTGTAGCAGCCGGTCCTTCTTTAAATGACGAGTATGAAAATTTAAGAAAAATCAAGGAAGAGGGCTTAGCTTATATATTTTCAGTGGGTTCTGCCATTAACTCGTTAATTTCAAATGGAATTTATCCGGATGCAGCCTTCTCTTATGATGGTAGTGTCATGAATGCCAAGGTTTTTGAGAAAATTATTGATTCAAACATTACGGACATCCCATTGATCTTTGGATCGACGATTGGCTTTGAGACAGTAGAGAAATACCCGGGTAAACTCGTTCACTTTTTTGTTCGGAATGACTCTATTGTAGATATGTTAATAAAGTCAAAAAGCGAAGAACAACTGTTGGAAGCGGAACGATTAAGAACCATTTCGAATGTTACGATGAGCGTATTACATCAGATTGGGTGCTCACCGATTATTCTGGTGGGGCAAAATTTTGGATATCGTGGGGAAGATTATTATGCTTCCGGAATTTCCTACATTGATCCGAAGACGACTGAAGAACAAAAAGAGACCGCTTCTTCCGTTAAGGATGTTTACGGGAACATGATATTGAGCAGTCGTGGCCATAATGAAATGAGATTGGAGATGGAGGAGTTTATTTCTTCTATTCAACCAATTACGGTATGGAACGCAACAAAGGGTGGAGCTCACATTGAGGGAACTACATTCATGCCGCTCGAGGACTTGATCTCCAACCAATTGAGAGGACATGGGGTCATTCATAAGGCATGGGTAGACAAACTGGAAGAAAGCCTTGATATTGATGAAACCTATCTTAGACAGCAATACCGCAATCTTAATGAGTCATGTCAAGAGTTGGGGAAAATATTCAGGCGTTTTGAAGAGCTATTAGATGAGATGAGAGCGTTAACTGCTACCAAAAATATATTACTGCTGGAAAAGGCATTTAACAAATTCGATAAACTATTTGATCGGTTGCAGCAAAATCACTTTAATATATTCGTTATTCAAAGAATGAACAGTCTGGGATTTGCAATCGTCATGAAGTTGTTCGAGGAAGTACGATATCACACGGAGCCTATTGATAAAGCAGAAAAAGTTGTAAACCAGTTTACGAAGTACATGGAAAGCTGCTTGGATGATCTTGCCGCTATGAAAGAATTTTTGAAAGAAACAAGTGACCGCATCTTCGCTGAGAAAAAATAGTTTTATAAGAATGGTGGTAGTTGTGATGAACCTTAAAGGGAAGAAAATATTGGTCACAGGCTCTGACGGATTTATCGGGTCGCATTTAACAGAGCGGCTTGTTCAGGAAGGGTACGATGTGAGGGCGTTTGTCAACTATAATTCTTTCAACTCCTGGGGATGGTTGGATCATTCTCCTCAGGAGATTGTATCCCAAGTAGAGATTTTCTCGGGGGATATTCGCGATCCTCACGGTGTTAAGAAAGCCATGGAGAATTGCGATGTCGTTATGCATTTGGCTGCCCTGATCGCTATACCATACTCCTACCATTCACCGGATACATATGTAGATACCAATATAAAAGGTACCTTAAACATCATGCAGGCTGCGAGAGAGTTGGAGGTTGAAAAAGTTATTCATACCTCTACCAGTGAAGTATACGGCACAGCAAAGTTCGTTCCCATAACGGAAGAGCATCCACTTCAAGGACAATCACCATATTCAGCCAGTAAAATAGGTGCCGATCAGATGGCTTTGTCGTTTTATAGTTCATTTGGTCTCCCGGTTTCGATCATTCGCCCATTCAATACGTATGGTCCAAGACAATCTGCTCGTGCCGTGATTCCTACGATTATTACCCAAATAGCTGCTGGGCAAAAGACTATCAAACTGGGGTCCCTTCATCCAACACGAGACTTTAATTACGTAAAAGATACAGTAAGAGGCTTTATTTCGATGGCGCAATCGGATCGTTCTGTGGGTGAAGTGATCAATATAGGCAGCAATTATGAGGTGTCGATTGGACAAACTGCTGAATTTATCGCTGAATTGATGGGACAAGACATTGAGATAGTAACGGAGGACAATCGCCTTCGTCCGGAAAAAAGTGAAGTAGAGCGTTTGTGGGCGGACAATTCGAAAGCAAAAGAATTACTTGGCTGGGAACCTGACTATAGTGGGACTGAGGGATTTAAAAGAGGCCTGGCTGAAACAATTAAATGGTTTTTAAATCCGTCTCATTTAAGTCAGTACAAAGCGGGGATATACAATCTATGAAGACGTCAATCTCAGCTGAAAAAATCGTTTCAATATTAAACGAAGTTATTTCTCCTGACAAAGATTTTATTGCCTTGCATGAGCCGAGTTTTCAAGGAAATGAATGGGTTTATGTAAAAGAATGTTTGGATACAGGATGGGTTTCGTCAGTTGGGAAATATGTGGACAAGTTCGAAGAGATGCTTAAGGAGTATACGGGGGCAAAGCGTGCCGTTGCTGTTGTTAACGGTACAGCTGCCCTGCATATATGTCTAAAACTCGTAGGCGTAGAGCGGGATGATGAGGTAATGATTCCCGCCTTGTCTTTTATTGCAACCGCCAATGCTGTTGCCTACTGTGGTGCCATTCCTCATTTTGTTGATAGCTCTGAAGAAACACTTGGCTTGGACCCGGTGAAGCTGGATGAGTACCTTCAGGAGATTGCAGTCGTTCGTGACCATGCATGCTATAACAAGCAAACGGGCCGAAGAATAAAAGCAGTTGTACCTATGCATACATTTGGGCATCCAGTTGAATTGGATAAGCTGGTAGACATCTGTGAGAGATATCATTTAGAACTCATTGAAGATGCAGCGGAATCATTAGGTTCGTATTATAAAGGACGCCATACCGGTAATTGGGGGCGTGTCTCTGCTCTTAGTTTTAATGGGAACAAAATCATGACAACGGGTGGCGGAGGAGCAATCATAACAAATGATGAGTCGTTGGGGCAATTGGCCAAGCATTTGACAACAACAGCGAAACAGCCACATGCATGGGAGTTTGTCCACGACCAGATTGGTTATAATTATCGGATGCCAAATATCAATGCTGCTCTGGGGTGTGCTCAACTAGAGCAACTGCCTACTTTTCTAGCTCGAAAAAGAGCTTTGGCACATGTCTATCAAGATAAGTTCTCGGATGTGGAAGGAGTTTCTTTTATAACCGAGCCTAACTTCTGTACCAGCAACTATTGGCTCAATGTGATCCGTTTGAAGCCGGAATGGAGCCACCTGCGTGATGATATCTTGAGATTGACTAACGAGCATGGTTTGATGACGAGGCCAGTATGGCGTCTACTGAGTAGCCTTCCAATGTATGAGCAGGCACCTAGAATGGATCTGACTGTAGCTCTGAAATTGGAATCTAGTATCGTGAATATCCCAAGTAGCTCAAATTTGGGGGCAGCGTATGTCGAATCGTAAAATATGTGTCGTAACTGGAACACGAGCGGAATACGGCCTTCTCTATTGGTTAATGCGTGAGATTCAGGATGACCCCGATCTACATCTCCAAATAGTGGCTACGGGGATGCATTTGTCTCCAGAGTTTGGGCTTACGTATAAGGTAATTGAGCAAGATGGCTTTGTTATAGATGAAAAAGTAGAAATGCTTCTCTCAAGTGACACTTCTGTTGGGGTTGCAACCTCCGTTGGATTGGGAGTGATCGGTTTTGCAGGGGCTTTTGAGAGACTCAAGCCGGATATCATTGTTGTTTTAGGAGATCGATTTGAAATTTTAGCTGCTGCTCAGGCAGCAATGGTAGCGCGTATTCCGATTGCCCATTTACATGGTGGAGAGACCACAGAAGGTGTCATTGACGAAGCAATCAGGCATTCCGTGACCAAGATGTCTCATTTACACTTTGTTTCAACGGAAATATATAGACGGCGAGTCATCCAAATGGGAGAGCAACCTGACCGCGTATATACCGTCGGTGCAATTGGCCTGGATAATATCAGAAAGATAAATTTGATGGACCGCAAATCTTTTGAGGAATCGGTGCAGCTTCCATTAAGAGATCCAAGCTTTCTTTTGACCTATCATCCGGTAACGTTGAACCAAGGCCAATCCGAGAAAGCAATGAATGAATTGTTTCATGCGCTCGATGAGTTTCCCAATGCGACGTGTATTTTTACGAAACCAAACGCAGATATGGAGGGGCGTCTTATTTCCAGGATGATCGATGAGTACGTTGAGAGACGTCCTTCCACATGCAAAGCCTTTGTGTCGCTTGGCCAACTGAGGTATTTAAGTGCCATACAACATGTTGATGTAGTAATTGGAAATTCCTCTAGCGGTATACTTGAAGTTCCGTACTTTAAAAAACCGACCGTCAATATGGGAGATCGGCAAAAGGGAAGAATACAAGCTTCCTCCGTTATTAATTGTATGGAGACAAAAGAATCGATTTGCGATGCGATAAAACAGGCGCTCTCTCCGGAATTTAAAAGAGATATTACATTTATGACCTCCCCCTATGGAGAAGAGGAAGTATCTGGCAAGATAAAAGGGCTTCTTAAAGAAGTGAATCTTTCATCATTACTCAATAAAGGATTTTATGACCTTTCTCTGGAGGTGTAGTCATGTTCAGAACATTTATCATCGCAGAAGCAGGAGTCAATCATAATGGGTCATTGGACATGGCGAAGGAATTAGTTTATCGGGCCGTAGAAGCAGGAGCCGATGCGGTGAAATTCCAGACATTTAAGGCAGAACATATTATCAGTAAGCATGCACAAAAAGCTGATTATCAGAAGAAAAGAACAGATAATGAAGAGACTCAACTCGAGATGGTTAAAAAGCTGGAATTGAGTCGAGAGATGCATGAAGAACTGGTTCGCTGCTGCCGAAATAATAATATTAAATTCCTATCCACCCCATTTGATGTAGGTAGTGTGGATTTACTTGCTCATGATATTCAAGTTGATGAGTTGAAAATTCCTTCTGGTGAAATTACTAACGCTCCCTTACTATTAAAGATCGCTCAGTCAAATCTCCCTGTATTCTTATCGACAGGGATGTCAAACTTAGGTGAAATTGAGCAAGCATTAGCTGTCCTTTCCTATGGTTATGTTGCGGATAAACAGGCACCCTCTCTTTCTAGGTTTATGGAGGTTTATTCAAGTGAGGAAGGACAACGAGTGTTACGGGAAAAAGTTACGCTTCTTCATTGTACAACAGAGTACCCCGCGCCTTTTGAGGACGTAAATTTAAGAGCGATGGATACACTAGCAGCTGCATTTGGATTACGTGTAGGATTTTCGGATCATACGCGTGGTATCTCTGTTCCAATTGCGGCTGTAGCCCGTGGAGCCAAGGTTATCGAAAAGCATTTTACTCTTGATAGATCTTTACCTGGTCCCGATCACATGGCGTCCTTGGAGCCGGATGAATTAAAGCAGATGATTGATTCTATTCGCCAAGTTGAAATGGCTTTAGGAAGGCCTATGAAGATTGCTACTCCAGTGGAACAAAAAAACAAATCTGTTGCACGTAAAAGCTTGGTCGCTGCAAAAACAATTAAGCAAGGTGAGAAGTTTACAATTGAAAATGTAACCTCTAAACGCCCAGGGACAGGAATTTCACCCATGTTGTACTGGGAGTGGATTGGGAAAGTGGCCGATCGGGATTACGAAGAAGATGACGTGATACAACTATGATGCCAATAATCGTATTGGGCGGCGGCGGTCATGCCAAGGTCGTCATAGAGATTTTACAATTTCAGGGCGCGGAAGTGGTAGGTTATACAGATCCTCAACCTAAGTCCATGATTTTTGGCATCCCTTGGATTGGGAACGATCAGATGGTAGAAAATTACTCTCCGTCGAATGTACTGTTGGTAAATGGATTAGGATCTATTGGGGACAACACTAGAAAACGCGAGGCTTTTCTTTTCTGGAAAGAGAAAGGCTTTTCCTTTTCCAAGGTTATTCATCCATCCGCAATTGTCTCACCTCATGCGGTTCTGGAAGAGGGAGTGCAGGTTATGGCAGGAGCAGTTATCCAGCCTGGTACACATATTGACAGCAATTCAATTATCAATACGCGATCCGTCATTGAACATGACACGAGGATAGGCAAGCACGTACACATCGCTCCCGGAGCGGTATTATCAGGAAGTGTCACAGTAGAAGATGATGCACATATAGGTACGGGTGCTACCGTCATACAGGGAATGACGATTGGTAGAAATAGTTTGGTGGGAGCGGGGGCCGTTGTTGTAAAACATGTACAAGCTGATACAAAAGTCTCGGGAATTCCCGCAAGAGAAATGTAGGCATAAGTTCCAAGAAAGGTGTGACGAATAATGGACTGGAGAGAGCTGCTAGTATCACCACAAACGCCTATTCTTCATACTTTGGAAATCATTGACAAAAGTGCTAGACAGATAGCGTTGGTGGCAGATGAAAACGATAGGTTGCTAGGGACAGTAACTGATGGTGATATACGCAGGGGCTTGCTAAAAGGAAGAGCTCTGCAAGACCCGATTTCTCTCATTATGAATTCATTTCCAACAGTGGCTTCTCCTTACGAAACACGTGAGAACATTTTGGCACTCATGAAGATCAAAAAGATTCATCAAATTCCTATTGTAGATGAGGATGGGAAAATTGTTCATGTAGAAGTTTTAAATGAATTATTGCGTCCAACAAAGAAAGACAACTGGGTAGTTTTGATGGCAGGAGGGTTAGGAACAAGGCTCCATCCGCTCACACATGACTGTCCGAAGCCATTGCTCCCAGTAGGGAATAAGCCATTGCTGGAAACCATTCTGCAAAGTTTTATCGATCAAGGTTTCCATCGCTTTTACATATCGGTTAAATACAAAGCAGAGATGATACAAGAATATTTTGGAGATGGTTCAAAATGGGGTATCTCCATCCAGTATTTACAAGAAAGAGAATCATTGGGTACAGCCGGGGCACTCAGCTTGTTACCAGAAAAACCGAGTGAGCCATTTTTTGTCATGAATGGGGATCTATTAACCAAGGTGAATTTTGAACAGTTGCTTGATTTTCATAAAACCTATCAAGCTCAAGCGACGATGTGTGTCAGGGAATATGACCATCAAATTCCTTATGGTGTAGTCAGGTTAGACCAATATCGACTTACTTCTATTGAAGAAAAACCGACTCAACGCTTCTTTGTCAACGCGGGTATTTACGTACTAAGCCCAGACGCAATTGATAATATACCTCATAACCAATACTTCGACATGCCGAGCTTATTTGATCATCTAGTGAAGAATCAACAGCAAACGATTGCATTTCCAATCCGGGAGTATTGGCTTGATATTGGGAGAATGGCTGACTTTGAGAGAGCAAATATGGAGTTTGCGGAGGTCTTTGGATGATCAACGATAAAAAAGTGCTTGCCATAATACCTGCCCGTGGTGGATCCAAAGGTGTTCCTAGGAAAAACATTCGAGTGTTATCAGGCAAGCCGTTGATCGTTTGGACGATTGAAGCGGCTAAAAAATCATTATACATTGATCGAGTGATTGTCTCGACAGATGATGAAGAAATTGCAGAAGTTGCAAGGGAGTGGGGATGCGAGGTTCCTTTCTTGAGACCATCGGAGTTCGCACAAGATCATACTCCAGGCATAGACCCTGTCCTCCATGCTATGGAAATGCTACCCGGTTATGACTATGCGATACTGCTTCAACCAACTTCACCACTGCGAATAACAGAAGATATTGATGCGTGCCTTGAGCATTGTGTAAAACAAGGAGCAAACGCATGCGTTTCTGTTACCCTTACAGATAAATCACCATACTGGATGTACCACCTTTCAGAAACAAATGGACTCCTGCCCGTTCTTCAGTCGGAGCAGCCTGTATTAAGACGGCAAGATGCACCTGATGTTTATGTGCTTAACGGTGCTGTATATGTTGCAAGGTCAACCTGGTTGCAGCAAACTCGTACATATTTACAAGCAGAGACGATAGGTTTTGTCATGCCAAAAGAACGTTCATTTGATATTGACACACAATTTGATTTTACTTTCGCTGAAACCATCATGAACGAAAAAAAGACGCGATAAACTAAGTAAACTGTCCTAGGTTTTTTTCCGATACTTATGGTAAAGGGAACCATTAGGGGAGGTAAGGTTGTGAGTATCCAAGGGAGTAACATGGCTGGCAACGGAAAAATGCCATATGTAGAGAAGGTTGCAGGGGGAACTGGAAACCAACTTGGAGTGCAACAGAATGAAACAAAGACCCTTTCTGATACAGAGAAGCAGTTTTCTAAGGGTGATATGGAACGGCAAGTAGAGAGTTTGAACAAGTTTATGCAATCCAGCACAACTCATCTCAAATTCACATTACATGAGCAGTTAAATGAGTACTATGTTCAAGTTGTAAGTGACATCGATAATACAGTTGTGCGTGAAATTCCTTCAAAAAAAATGATGGATATGGTTGCGAAAATGCACGAAATGATCGGGTTACTCGTTGATGAGAAAAGATAGGGGGTAATAGTTATGGGTATACGTATGACTGGAATGGCATCCGGAATGGACACGGAGAAAATGATTAAGGATTTAATGAAAGCACAGCGTGAGCCAGTTAATCGATTACAGCGAAATAAGTATTCTGTTGAGTGGAAACGGGATGCTTATCGTGATATGAATTCCCTTTTTGCTGATTTGCAAAATACAATGAAAAATCTCAGGATGTCAAGCACTTTCACTAAAAAAGCGGTTGCATCAGATAATGACAGTATTGCTTCGGCAAAGGTGGTTGGGACTCCTTCGTTACCTTCTTATACGGTTGAAGTAGAATCATTGGCTAAAGCTAGCACACCTGCAAGAGCTGAGTTTTTGACAACTGTTACTGACCCTAAAGCAGCAGTTGGAGGCCCTGACTTTACATTAACAATTAAGAAAGATACAAATGGAGATGGCACAATGGAAGAGGTGCCTCTTACTTTTGCAGGTGGTACTGACTCTATTGAAAGTATTGTGAACAAAATAAATAACTCAAAATCAGGAGTGAAAGCGAGTTTTTTCGATAAAAAGCTCGTTTTAACAGCTGAAGATGGGAAGGATTTTGATGTAGTCAGTACAAATAACAGCTTGAACTTAGATGCTAACAAAACCTATACATCAGGAAGTGCAGGTGTCCCAGCAAAATTCAAAATTAATGGTGTGGAATATACGTCTGCAACTAACACATTTAAATATGACGGTATTGATTTTACACTAAAACAGACAAATGTGAATGCAGCCATTACGGTTAGTTCCAAAACAGACGAAGATTCAATATTCAACACAGTTAAAGATTTTGTAGACAAATATAATGCCATTATTGAGACAATCAATAAGAAAATATCAGAGCCAAAATATAAGGGGTATCAACCGTTACTAGACGAGGAAAAAGAAGCCTTACCAGAAAAAACAGCTGAAAAAATGGAAACAATGGCGCGCAGTGGAATTCTTTTGCGTGATCCAATTCTGTCAAGCGGTTTAAATGAACTTAGACGAGCTCTCAGCACACCTGTACAAGTAGCTGCGGACAAATCATTATCACTCTCTCAAATGGGAATTACGGGCCCACCAAATGGGAAGAATGCTTATCAGGAAAATGGAAAACTGTATATTAATGAGACAAAACTGCGAGAATCAATCCGTAATAACGGTGAAGATGTCTTGAAACTGTTTACAAACTTTAGCAGTGCAGGAACCACTTCTGAAAAGTACAAAGAAAGTGGGGTAGCTGAGCGGCTATATAGTGAACTGAGTAAGGTGATGGAAAAGGTAACCAAAGAGGCGGGATCCGTTAGCAGCGGTTATGATGACAGTAGCCTGGGTAAGAAACTTAAACAAACATCTGAAGAAATCGATCGCTGGGAAGATCGCCTAAAGCTAATCGAAGATCGCTACTGGAAGCAATTCTCTGCTATGGAAAAAGCAATGTCCAAAAGTCAGTCCCAAGGCTCTTGGTTCGCACAAATGTTAGGGCAACGATAATAGGGAGTGATGCAGATGTTACAAAATGCTGCTCAGACATACCAATCTAATCAGGTAACGACCGCTACTCCTGCTGATTTGACTTTGATGTTATACAATGGGGCACTTAAGTTTATTAAACAAGCCAAAGGCGCAATCGAGGAAAAGGATGTAGTAAAAGCACACGAAGCATCTCTCAAAGTGCAAAATATTTTATATGAGCTGATGTCTACCTTGAATAGCGATTATACGATCTCTAAAGACTTCATTAAGCTCTATGAATATATGCTCCACCGTACGATTGAAGCGAATATGCGTAAAGATATAGAGATACTGAGTGAAGTGGAAGGCTTATTCCTCCAGTTCCGCGACACATGGAAAGAGGCCATGCAGCTCGCGAAATCACAAGGGTAAGGAGCAAACGATGGAAAAGACAATTGAGGAACTCTTGGAACGTTTGCTTAGGGAGACCCTTCGTTTAGAAGAGATCGTGATGCAAGATGACTCGGAGCCAGAAGAGTGGTTGGCGATTTTGGATGAGAGGGAAAAGCTCATTGAATTGCTGCAAGATAAAGGGCTGGAGGATAGGCTAACAGATTCCAATCGTCAACTACTCTCGCAAGTATTTGCCATCAATCAAAAACTGTTTCCCCTGATAGAGGGACACAAGCAAGAGATCCAAAAAAAATTGAACAATGTTCAACGTAGCAGGATGGTTACGAATTCTTATCAGGATGCAGGACCAAATGGATACGGAGCGTTTTTTGACCGGAAAAAATAGGAACAAGTGGGACGTAATATAATCCCTTTACGATAGAGAGTGATAAGCGGCTGTCTGAAAAGATAAACGTAACGCTTTCTATCGGAGGGGATTTTCTTACGTTTAAGTAAGACTAAGATTACGTTAACGTAATCTTAGAATAGTTGAGGGAATGAAGATTTAAGTTTAATACAATTGACCTATTTTGCTTACCACTAGAATTACCGATATTTGAAATAGCCGATGATGCCTGAAACATAATTTTTAACTTCAATGGAGTGTTATTATGCCTGATGTTAAAGCACTAATACTAGCAGATACTATTGTTGACCCTATTCTGAGATTTTTGTCAGATCGTTCAACCACTCCTTTTATTGAGGCGAAGACAGGGCCTTATAATCAAGTCCAACAGATATTAATGGATCCACACCACAGTGTCTGGAAAGAAGAAAATGAGCTATTAATCGTGTGGACAACCCCCGAAAGAAGTATTCCATCTTTTGAAAAAGTATTGGGTTATGAGGAATTTGAAATCAATTCGTTAATGGACGAAGTCGATTACTTTGCAAGTAATATAATAGAGTCTAGTCAAAGAAGCAAACTTACTTTTGTTGTTTCTTGGTCAATGCCACCTCATTATCGAGAGATTCAGACTCTTGCTCTTAAACATAATGTAGGACATACCAATATATTAATGCAAATGAACCTCCGCTTAGCTCAACACTTCAGTAACTACAATCATATCGTTCTATTGGATTCCAACTATTGGTATAATTCTTTGCAAAAGAAAAGCTTTGACCATAAAATGTTCGCACTTGGGAAAATTAACTACTCCAGAGATTACTTTGAGAAAGCTGCTTATGAAATGAAGTCTGTCATTCGAGCATTTCAAGGAAAAACGAAAAAGGTAGTTATTTGTGATTTGGATAATACTCTTTGGGGAGGTATTATCGGAGATGATGGGATTGATAATATTAATTTAGGTGGAATTAATCCCATTGGAGAGAGCTTCATTCAATTTCAGAAGGAACTAAAAAAACTTAGAGAACGTGGAATTTTACTTGCCATAAGCAGTAAAAATGATGAGAGCATTGCAAAAGAAATGATAGAGAATCATCCGGAAATGATATTGAGAATGTCCGACTTCTCAGCCTATCGGATTAATTGGAAGGATAAGGCGGAGAATATCGCAGAAATGGTAAACGAATTGAATATTGGTCTGCAGTCTGTTGTTTTTTTAGATGATAATCCTACAGAAAGAGAAAGAGTAAAGCAGGCATTCCCAGAGATATATACTCCTGATTTACCTGAGGATTATACGGCGTATCCAACATTTATTCGTATGCTTGATTGCTTTGAAACTATTGAAATTACTCGTGAAGACAGAGTTAGAACAGAAATGTATCAAAAAGAATCTGAACGAAAAATAAGTCTTTCAAATGCGTCATCAATTGATGATTGGTTAAAATCCCTGGATATTATTGTTAAAGTACTTCCGTTAGAGAAAAATCTTTTGACACGTGCAGTCCAGCTTTTGAATAAAACTAACCAATTCAATATGGCTACGAATCGATACACAGAAGAAGAGTACTGGAATTGGAGCAGTTTTAATCAAAATCAAGTATATGTGTTCCAAGTGCAAGATAAATTCGGAGATTCTGGTATAACTGCCTTAATAAGCTTTTCAGTATCCAATAATCAAGCGGAAATCGTTGACTTTGTCATGAGTTGTAGAGTAATGGGGAAAAAAATAGAAGAGGCATTGTTATTCAACGTCATGTCTAAAATTAAGAAAATGAATATTGACTCAGTAAGAGCTAGGTATCAAAAAACAGACAAAAATCAACCATTCTTTGATTTTATTAAGGATAAGTATACTGATTCATCTAATTATCTATTAGACATAAATAAAGTATCGAGTCCAGATTTTATCAATGTAATTAACGAGGTGCAAAATTAATGGATGATTTCACCAAGGTACAAAATATGGTAGCTACACTCTTTGAGGCTCCTTTAGAAAGTGTTACTTTACAATCAAGCAAGGATGATTTTGTATTGTGGGATTCGCTTAACCACTTAAATCTTATTATGGAAATTGAATCTGAATTTAATGTCTCAATAGGTATTGAGGAAATTGCTGAAATCCGGACAATTCAAGGAATTATGGATCTCCTTAAAAAACATCGGAATAAGTAAGGAGAGAAATTGTATGGTTAATGCAAGCTTTTTTGGACCTTCTGCAACTTTTCATCATGTTGGGCTGGCTATATCTAATACACAACAATCTCTGATTGGTAACTTAAACATGGTTGAAGATTCAATTCAACGTGTAAAAGTTGGCTTTATGAACATTGGAGATTGTCATGTTGAAGTAATACAACCAACTACTGAAGACTCTCCTGTACAAAACAGCATTAAAAAGGGGAATAAGTTGGTCCATCTTTGTTTTGAAGTTGATGATATTGATGAAGGATTACTCCACGCAATTTCTCATAAATTCAAGGTGATTCAAAATCCTACCCCAGCTGTAGCATTTGGAGGCCGAAAAATCGCTTGGGTATTCCATCCAGTATGGGGATTATTCGAACTATTAGAAAGGAAGCCTTCCATTGAAGATCATTCCGTATGAGGATAGCTTTTTTGATCCGTTAGTTCAATTTCTCAAGAAAAATTGGGCAGTTCAGCATGCTATATATGACAAGTCACTTTTTAATTGGCAGTATCGGATAGAGGAAGAGGAAGTAACAGATTCATTTCTTGTACTAAAGGAAGAGAAGATAATAGGGTTTTTAGGAAATATCCCGAGCTTTTATGACGTAGATGGAACAGTACAAAAGGGTGCTGGTCTGACTATGTGGGTAATAGATGAAGAGTATAGAAACAGCGGGCTAGGTATATTACTTTTAAAAGAAACGGAAAAGAAAAAGCAGGTTACATTTACTCTTGGCTGTAATTTAAATGTGGTCCCGATGTACAAAAGAATGGGATACTCCTACTCAGAAAATCTTAATCGGTATGTACTACCTTTAAATTCCAATAAATACAAGCTACTACTTCAAGAACAGGTAAATACAGAGGAAATAGATCAGTGGGTTAATGAAATCTTAGAAAATATCTCTGCTGAAAAGACACAGACACCCAATCGTGAAATAAGGGCTGAAGACTTAGAGGCACTGTATAAAAGAAGTATTATTGGAGAGTTTCGTTTTTCTCAACATAGAAATGCTTCTTTTTGGGATTGGCGTTATAAGAACAGTAATGGATATAAATATTTATATTTCGGAAATGAATTTCAGGGTGTTGCAGTAATTCGGGTGGATCGAGCATATTCTCCGAATGACCCAGAAATACATGGTACAAAAATTTTACGTATCATTGAATTAATTCCGGCCAATAAAGAGGTTTGGAGTGGCTTTATAGATCCAGATTTCATAAAAATTATAGGAGGAATATTGAACTGGGCAAGAGATATGGGATGTGTAGCAGCTGATTTTCAAATTAGTACGAATCGGTTGGAACATTTACTGCTAAAGGTTGGTTTTAGAAAACAGAACTATGACTATACTCCCGCATTAAACGGTTTGGCAGGTCTGTTTCAACCATTTCGATATAAGGTCAACCCAATAAACTTCACTTGGAAAGTGAGGAACGAATTGGGGGAAACCCTTAATTTCGACATTAACGATACTTATTTTGTTAAATCAGATTGTGACATGGATAGACCAAATATATGGCCCTTACCTAGTGAATGGAGTGAAGAATGATTATCTGGGGTGAAATATGGATTTCGCAGTAATGTATCACTATGTACGTCCAAGGAGTGGATGGAACGGTATTTTTCCATTACTACCAGAGGAATTTGAAAAACAGATTGATCTAATCAGTAAAACACACAACATAGTTCACCTTGACGAATTAAATAAAAAGTCAGTGAAACCCCGGTGCGTTCTTACTTTTGATGATGGAACAAGAGATCAATATGTTTATGCTTACGATATTTTGAAAAGAAAGGGTATACCTGCGTACTTTACAGTTATGTCGGGCCCTATGTTAACTGGCATTATCCCTATTTTTCATCTAGTTCATGTGATTCTTTCCTTTAAGACTGACGAAGAAGTTTGGGAGTTACTTTCTTCTCGATATGATGTTTCTAATGTGGAAGAAGAGAGCAGCATATATCATTATGAGACAAATAGGTTAAGAAGGTTCAATAAGTATGTCTTGAATTTTATGTTATCGCAGTCAGAATCACGGGAAGTATTAGAATCTATTTTTAAGACTATTTTCCCGGATAGCTTATCATTCATTAATAATTTTTACTTGAATATAGCAGATTTGAAGGAAATGTCTCAATCAGGGATGGCGATAGGAGTACATTGCCACCATCATGCACCTTACGATGGAAATCCACATGAATTTTATAAGAATGAAATTATGCCTTGCAAAGTTTTTTTAAAGGAAACATTGGGTATTAATTCACAATGGTATACACCCGCCTTTGGAGGTGGGAATATGCGCGAGAGAATGAGAAATGAATTAACACCGATATTACTAGAAAACGGTTTTAAAAGAGGATTTACTGTTAATCCAGGATTGATGAACGGAAATGATGAGTTTTGGATCAATAGAATTGACTGTGTACAATTACCACCTAATAGATCTAGTAGTATTAATACCGTAATAGAACAATATACTACCAATGTATAAAGGAGACGATACAAGATGAATAAAATAGAGTTTCTTCAAAGATATGCTGAGGATGAGAAACAGACTCGGTTGGAATTGCTAGATTTATTTATAAATAGCCCAATCCCCAAAACTGAAATGATCGATCATATGGGGTTATATGTTCATAGACAAATGTTATCACGCATGCTATTTCTAAATGATATTTTTCAGCAGATTTTAAATGTAAATGGTGTGATTATGGAATTTGGTGTTCGCTGGGGAACCAACCTTGCAATCTATGAGGCGTTAAGGGGTATATATGAACCATATAACTATACTAGAAAAATTATAGGGTTTGATACATTTGAAGGTTTTCCATCTGTAAACGAAAAAGATGGTACTGACAGTATCATTAAAAAAGGTGCATATGCTGTTACCGAAGGGTATGAGGAGTACTTAGAAAATTTATTATTCACAAGGCAAAAATTAAGCCCCTTAAATCATATTAACAAGTTTGAACTGGTTAAAGGTGATGCTACCCAAACTTTAAAGAAGTATCTGGAGGAACATCCGGAGACCATTATCTCATTGGCATACTTTGATTTTGATATATATGAGCCAACAAAAGCGTGTTTGGAACTAATTATGGAGCGTGTTACAAAAGGAAGTATTATCGCTTTTGATGAGCTTAACTATCCTGCTTTCCCAGGAGAAACTCTGGCATTACTTGAGGTATTGGGTATAAACAAGTATCAAATTAGAAGATCAAAATTTGCTACTGTACCTTCATATATTATTGTTGAGTAGACAATGATATTAATATAATTGGTGTAGTAAAGTATCTCGTGATACAAAAACAAACGTGTATTGAGGGCGACAGGTATTACCTTTATACACGTTTGTTTTATATATAAGCGGCATCTGTAAATACTGCTTGATTATATTACACCAAAATCTTGACAGCCCCATTTAAACGTTTATTGAGTTACTTGTATAGTAAGGGAATACCGGAACTGTAATCGAAAAGATAGTTACGAGTTTTCGTTTGAAAATGAATAGGATTTAACTGTAACTCATCAGATTTTTCAAAGGACTTATTTTTCATCACATAATCAAATAGAGCTAGAAAATCTGCGTCCAAACCATGATTTGTTGATTGAAAGGTGATCCCATCAAGCTTTTCTTCAGAAATTTCATGGTATGTACAATTCTTCAGTGATTTGCAAAACTGCTGTTTATTAATATGACTAATTAAATTGTCAGTAGTACCATGGAAAGATTGTATCTCACAGAAATTATGAAACTTCTTATAAAGAGTAGGTAAGTGAAGAATTTCTGGATCGTAATCAATTGTAGAAGCTGCGTATTTGAAAGCAATGTCTAATAGCATGTTACCTATTTTATGGCGTAAAAGGCGCTCGCTATTTAAGTAAGCGGGGAATAGCCATGATGAATTATCGATTAATAGATGAAAAAGATTAGGCGCAAATGCATTACATAAATAACCTAGATAAGCTCCATGAGAGTGGCCATAAATAATCGTTTTTTTAGGGTTAAACTTTAAGTTATTTTCTTTAAGAATTTGGATGACGTAGCAAATAGCGGTGATGTTATCCAGGGCTTGCATTATTCCCATATCATTAAAATTTTCCATACTTTCGTTTAGTTTTTCATATGCAGCCACTCCGATATGATATTTGCTTGCTATGTCTAAGAATAGCGATGGATTAAAACCTTCCTTATAGATCATTTTAATTTCATCTGGAGTAAACACGGGTTCCATATCTTTCGGAGTAAGGTTAAATTGTGGTGATTGATAACCCTGCATGAACTCTTGACCAAAATAATCGCATTGTACAGTAACAAGGTTATATTGATCTGCAAACACTCTCCGCATTTTCTTATAGACATTCGAATTAGCATTGCCACCAAATCCGGCTATTAGTAGCAATAAACCAGTTTCTGGATTTACTCCAGCCTCTGGTTCGGAAAAGTAAAAATTAAACGTTCTTTCACTATAATCGTTGTAGATGTTAGGGTGTGCAGACCAATTTACCTGGTAATCCTTTGCCAAAATAAACACTCCTATTTATAAAAATAAAGAAAGACCGGAGTAACCCGGTCTACAGACTTAAGCTTTAATATCCAATACCTTACCCAACGTTGGATGACTTGCCTGAGCCGCTTGAATATTTTGCTGTGTCTTAGCAAAACCCTCCAACATGATGGAAGCTTGCGCTTGCGAAGTCTCCTGCACTTGCTTCGTCAAGCTAATAGTAACAGCTTGCTTTAATTGTACGGCATTCACAGATGATCACCTCTTTTGCTAGAATTACTTTCTTTATCATTATCGACATTTTTTATACCAAGCTTCACTATAACCATGACTCTATTCTCTCATCTTTTTTCCACCATCTGCTATACTTTAAGAACAACTTGCTGAAAAACTAGGAAGGTGAATCACTTTTGTCCACAAAACGCCGCTCACTCGTCTTAATCGGAGCCGTCCTCCTCATCTTCATACACGCGGTCTACCTAAACGGAACCTTATCGGATCTCCTCAACGTAACCGCCGTCGAGCTAGTTGCGCTCTCCGTAGTCATGTCCTACGCAGTCAAACGTAAGCATCTCGACTTGAAAAAAATCTGGCGCCTGCTCATCCATGGCCGACAAAGCAACGTCGAAGAAACGATCAAGCGCTTCTACTACTACGCGCTCGTCCAGAAGGAACAGGGCTATATCGCGCTCGAAAAAGAGCTGCAACAAGAACCCGATTCGTTTATCCAGCGAGGATGCTTACTGGCGGTCGAGGGTGTTCCCGAAGAAGAGCTGCGGCTGATCCTGGAGAACGAACTCAAGGGAGAGCAGTATCGCTACCAACAATCAGCAGGATTCTTCCGTCTGATCAGCTTGCTGGCACCGGGGATGGGGCTGGTCGGTACGCTCTTGGGGATGACGGGTGTACTGAAGTCGCTCGAAGACATGGCCTTGACCGGACACAGCCTGAGTGCAGCGGTCGTGGCGACGTTGTATGGCGCGCTCTTGGCGAACTTGTTCGCGCTGCCATGCTACTATCGCCTGATGGATCTGTACGACCGGGAAATGTTTGAAAAGCGTCTTTTCATCGAAGGTTGTGTCGGTCTCCAGCGCATGGAGACACCACGCTTGTTGTTTGAAAAGCTGAACTCCTTCTTGCCAGGTGACCAAAAGCTGGTGCTGATTAAAGAAGCAGGCAGCATGAAGGGCACGATTGAAAGGCAGGACCGCTATGCATGACGACCGGTTATACGACGAAAAAGAGCTAGAAAAAAGCTGGCTGCTTAGCTACAGTGACCTGATTACACTGTTGTTCGTAATCGTGATTATTATTGCGGCGACACAGACGAAGAGCATTCAGTCACAAAAGGAAGATGTCCAAAAAGAAAAAGCGAGCTTGGAGAAGGTGCATGAGAGTCTTGACCTGCTCAACCTGCAAAAGCTGGAGCTGCAGCGAGAGGTCTACCAATTGGAGGCTCGCCAGAAGGAGCTCAAGGGCGAAAAAGGAAAAGAAGGCTCCGAAGACACCGTAAACGTGCCGAAGCGGCCGATGGGCATGACTGACTCGAGTGAGCGCGATATGGAGACGGTACGCAACCAGCTATCCTCCGCTTTGGCTGAGCTGAATCTCGACTACGAGGAGACCGAAGAAGGCTTGCGTATCCGTTTGCCGGAAACGATCTTGTTTACGAGTGGTTCGGCAGACCTACAGGCCCAAGGGAAGCAAGTCGTCGGGACGGTAGCAGGGGTTTTGAAGCGCTTTGAGCACAAGGTGCGAATCGAGGGCTATACAGATGATGTGCCGATATCTCGCAGCTCCTTCCAATCCAACTGGGAGCTATCCTCAGCGCGCGCGATCTCTGTCATGCGTGAAATGGTGGATGCTAACTCCTTACCAGCGTCTCGCTTTACAGTGGCTGGCTTGGGCGAGTACAAACCGCTTGTGGATAACTCCAACGCGGAGAACCGTGCGAAGAATCGCCGGGTAGAGATCGTGATTTTGGGGGAAAAAGAATAATTCATTATTTTCAGATAAAAGCAGGATTTTTATATGCAGGATAGAACTATATCCCGTATATATGAATCCTGTTTTTTTGCTGCTAGATATACTTATTTTCCCATTTCGTTCCCCTTACTTTCGTACTAAAGTGGCAGAATATACAGGAAAATAGTTATGCCCAGCTTGTGCACAAGGGTATGTGGATAATGTGGATAACTCTGTGGAGAACGCAAAAAATCCGTAATTTCCATGTGGACATTGCTGGGGACAAAACGGGCAGATAGAGAGACACAAGGGGGATTTCGAGATGCGTATCGGGACAAATTGGTTCAAATCGCTCGCGTTGGTCGTCGGTGTGGGGGTACTCCTCGCAGGCTGTGGATCGGGTGGTCAGCAAACGTCTGGTAGTGGCGGATCGAGTGGTGGTTCGGGTGATAAGGTGTACGTAGTCGGTACAGATGCGGCATATCCACCGTTCCAAATGCTTGAGGCTGACAAGATTAGTGGCCATGACATCGATGTGATGAACGCGATCGCGGAAGCTGGCGGATTCAAGATCGAGTGGAAAAACACCGGGTGGGACCCGCTTTTTGATGGACTAGACAAAGGGACGGTTGATATTGGGATCTCGTCTATCACGATTACAGAGAAGCGCAAGGAGAAATACGATTTTTCGGACTCTTACTTTGAAGCGAATCAACTCATTCTGGTAGCGGAAGATTCTCCAGTGACGAAGCTGGCAGATTTGAAAGGGAAGAAGATCGGGGTTCAAGCTGCGACCACGGGTGAAGAAGTGGTCAAAAAAGCGTTTGGAGATACGTATGAAGGCTTGAAGGGCTATGATGATATGCCATCTTCCGTCGATGACTTCTTTAATGGTCGAGTCGATGCAGTGATTGGCGACAATGGCGTTTTGTCATACTACGTGAATAAAGTAAAAGATAAGAAGTTTAAGCTGATAAAAGATGATTCCTTTGAAAAGGAATTTTACGGAATTATCGTGAAAAAGGGCAATACCGATGCGATTAACAAAATCAACGACGGATTGAAAAAGATAAAAGAAAATGGAAAGCTGCAGGAAATTTACACCCAGTACTTTGGCAATAAGTAGGCAGCAAAATGGCCGGGTGCGTCTTTCGACGTAGCCGGCGTTTGTTCGCAGCTTGGCTTGCTGACAGGAAGAAGGGAGGATGAGCCATTGGACTGGAGTGTCATCTACGACTACCGTGAACTGTTTATCAGAGGCATTATGAATACGATTTTACTAACGGCAGTGGCTACGGTTTGCGGAACATTTTTGGGGTTATTCATCAGCTTGGGCAAAATGTCCTCCAAGCGAATCTTACGTTGGACCTGTTCGATTTACGTAGAGCTATTTCGGGGAACTCCGATGCTGGTTCAAATTTTGCTAATTCATTTTGCAGTGATTCCGTCGATTTGGGGTATTCTGTATCCGGGAGCGAGTAGCCCGGAAGCGATTTATTCAGGCTTCGTTGCGCTTTCACTCAATGCGGCTGCCTATATGGCGGAAATCTTTCGGGCCGGCATCCAATCAATTGATCCGGGGCAAATGGAAGCGGCACGATCACTTGGCATGAACAAGGGCCTTGCGATGCGCCAAATTATACTTCCACAAGCGTTTACACGAATGCTGCCTGCGATCGGAAATGAGTTTATTGCTCTTTTGAAAGATTCATCTCTTCTGGCAGTAATCGCGACACCGGAATTAAACTACGCAGCCATGAACGTGGCGAAAAGTACATTTGAGCGCTACCCTCCGTATCTAACGGAGGCGGCGGTTTACCTGGTGCTTACGTTGTTCTTGTCCCGTGTAGTCGTGCGAGGACTAGAGAAAAAATATTCCACACGGTAGTGAGTGAGCCTGTGAAAACGAAACAATAGCAAAATCCCCCTGATTCCTTAATCGGACAGGGGGATTCGTTTTTTCCGCGTGTTTAACTGATCATTCTTTGAATGCGTAGCGAACGCTGGAGTCTCAGGTCTATAAATTCATCCCCTCTACGAACGAGAGGGCGCATCGGCTCATCAGTATGAATCATAATGATTTCGACGTGGTCGCCATTGTTCAAAAGCGCATGGGAGCCGACGTAAAGTAAGATAATGTAGTGGATAAAACGAGACACAATCGTCGGGTTTAATTGGCCTGTACAAGCTGACTCCCACAGCACATTCGCGGCTTCAAAGGGAGAGGTTCCCTTCCGATACACGCGATCTGTGCATATCGCATCAAATGTGTCTGCGACACTGATGATTTGGCATTCAAAAGGGATGCCATCTTTTTTTTGTCCGAGAGGATATCCACTTCCATCCCAACGTTCGTGGTGCATCAGGGCGCACTGTGCCAGCAAGTTGTCGGCATCGTCCATGGTGCGCAGAAGCTCGTAGCCGTATACGGTATGCTTTTTCATTATCGTATATTCTTCGTCTGTCAAACGTTCTGGCTTGGACAGTAGCTCATCGGGAATTTTCATCTTGCCGATGTCATGAAGAAGACCTGCAAGGCCCAAAAAATGAACATCACGTTGCGGCAATCCTAAGATTTTTCCGATTAAAGCTGCCACGATACCTACATGCAGGGAGTGGCGATACGTATAGCTTTCTGTTCCTTCATTCAAATAAATGAAGCGCAGAAATCTCATGTGATGAAGAACTTGATCGAGCATAGGGTGAACAGCGTCGCTAAATTGTTGCAGTTTGGGAGTACCCCCATTTGCGAGCTGGTTAAATAAATACTCGGTTTTTTGTACGGCCACCATATAGGCCTTTGCAGCCTCCGATTCACTCCAATGAAGGAGAGGAAAGGGCATTTCGGGTGCTTCCGAGTCTGTAGTAACGTGTACGGCTTCTACCTGGTGGGCCTCTAGTAGTCGTATATCACTAAGATGAAGGATTGCACCAGCGGGTAGTAAAAGCAGCCCGTATTCATTGTAGATGTCTTGAGCGAGCGTTGTTCCGATAAGTGAATGGGAAGGTTTTACCTCTGCCATGAGGACTCCTCCAGTGCGATGTACGACCGCGATATAGGATGGGATGATTACGTGTCCTATTATAGCATAGGGAATCTAGTAAGTATTGGTAAAATAATGTCGGATATTGATGGTTTGTAAAAGATTTGCAAAGATTTTTTTAAGCTGAGTGGAAGGATTATTTACAGAGGTGGCGAATACGTATGTATAGACGGAAGGAGGTTGGAACCATGAAATTTAACATTCGTGGAGAAAACATTCAAGTCACCGCTGCACTTAGAGAATATGTCGAAAAGAAAGTCGGCCGTCTGGAAAAATATTTTGAAACTCCACAGCCTACAGAAGTACAAGTCACCATGCATGTACACAGAGGAGAAGGCACGATCGAGGTAACGATCCCGTTGAGTGGGGTGATTATCCGAGCGGAGGAAACGCACGAAGATATGTATGCTGCTATCGATCTGGTAGTAGAAAAGCTGGAACGCCAGATTCGCAAACACAAAACGAAGCTGATGAGGAAACTTCGAGTGGATTCGACTGGAAGAATCGCACAGCGTGAAAGTCAGCCAGTAGCAGTCATGATCCCGGATGTGGATGAGGATGATATCGACATAGACATCGATATCGTTCGAACCAAACGCTTCGATCTGAAGCCGATGGATGCACAGGAAGCGGTCATGCAGATGGATATGCTGGGACACAGCTTCTTCGTTTTCCAAAACAGTGACACCAATGACGTCAGTGTGGTGTATCGCCGCAATGATGGGCGTTATGGATTGATTGAACCAAAATAACGAAACTTTACACATTCTCATTCGTATAAGACTAGGGAGTTGCTATTGGCAACTCCCTTTACTTGTGTAGAGGATGCTCTATTTGATAAAATATCTTTTTAGAAAGTATTATTTTCGTAGAATCGGTATCCTTTTTTATTATTGGACTCATGCCGGCTTGTGCATTTTTGTTTGGCAGTATATGGAAGGGGTGTCCTCATGCTAGGACTCGTTAAAAAGATATTCGGCGATAGCAATGAACGCGAAGTAAAGAAAATGTTTAAGCGTGTAGAAAGTATCAACGCACTGGAACCAACGATTAAGGCACTCTCGGATGACCAATTGCGGGAGAAGACAGCTGAGTTTAAGGCTCGCTTGGCAAATGGTGAAGAGCTGGACAAAATTTTGAATGAAGCGTTTGCCGTCGTACGTGAAGCGTCGATCCGTGTACTGGGCATGCGTCACTTCGACGTCCAGATGATTGGTGGTATGGTGCTTCAGGAAGGTCGTATCTCCGAGATGAAGACGGGGGAAGGTAAAACGCTGGTTGCGACACTGGCGACATACCTGAATGCCCTGATGGGAAAAGGCGTCCACGTCGTTACCGTGAACGAATACTTGGCTGAGCGTGACTCGAGCATCATGGGTAAACTGTATAACTTCCTCGGGCTGACAGTCGGTTTGAACAAGAATGGACTGAACCCAGAAGAAAAGCGGGAAGCATACGCATGTGATATTACGTATGGTACGAACAATGAGTTTGGCTTCGATTACTTGCGTGACAATATGGTTCTGTACAAGGAACAAATGGTGCAACGTCCACTCTTCTTCGCTATCATCGACGAGGTGGACAGCATTTTGATTGACGAAGCACGTACGCCGTTGATCATCTCCGGTTCTGCTAACAAATCGACAGAGCTGTATTACATCTGCTCGCATTTTGTGAAGCGCTTGGAAGAAGAAAAAGATTTCACAATCGATGAGAAGCTGAAAATCGTCAACCTCACAGATGATGGTGTAAGCAAAGTCGAACAGGCATTCAACATCGACAACCTGTACGATACGGCACATATCACGTTGAACCACCACATTACGGCGGCGTTGAAAGCACAAGTGCTGTTCAAGCGCGATGTTGATTATGTGGTGCAGGAAGGCGAAGTTGTGATCGTCGATGAGTTCACCGGCCGTCTGATGGTTGGACGTCGTTACAGCGATGGCTTGCATCAAGCGATTGAAGCCAAAGAAGGTCTGCGTGTTCAGAGCGAGAGCATGACACTGGCGACCATTACCTTGCAAAACTACTTCCGTATGTATGAGAAGCTGGCGGGTATGACAGGTACAGCGAAGACGGAAGAAGAAGAGTTCAAAAAGATTTACGGTCTCGATGTTGTGGTTATTCCAACGAATAAGCCAGTACAGCGTGTCGATTCACCTGACCTTGTTTTTAAAACAGAGGCGGCTAAATATCGTGCGGTTGTAAACGACATTGTGGAGCGTCACAAAAAGGGCCAACCGATCCTGGTAGGTACCATTTCCATCGAAAACTCGGAGCGCTTGTCCCAAATGCTGAAGCAAAAAGGCGTACCGCATAACGTATTGAACGCGAAGCAGCATGAGCGCGAGGCAGAAATTGTCGCACGTGCAGGTGTGTACGGAGCGGTTACCATTGCCACAAACATGGCGGGTCGTGGTACGGACATTCAGCTTGGCGAAGGTGTTGCGGAGCTGGGCGGTCTTCATATTATCGGTACAGAACGCCACGAGAGCCGTCGGATTGACAATCAGCTGCGCGGTCGTGCCGGTCGTCAGGGGGACCCGGGTTCATCCCAGTTCTTCCTCTCGATGCAAGATGAGCTCATGCGTCGTTTCGGTGCGGACAATATCATGAATATGATGGATCGTTTGGGTATGGAAGAGGATATGCCGATCGAGAGCCGCCTGGTTACTCGTGCGGTAGAATCCGCGCAGAAGCGTGTAGAGGGATCGAACTTCGATGCACGTAAAGGCGTTCTCCAGTACGACGACGTGATGAATCAGCAGCGTCTGGTTGTCTACAAACAGCGTAAAGACATCCTGGAACACGAAAACCTCAGCGATGTTGCTTTGAATATGATCTACGCAGTAATGGAGCGTGCAGTGTCCCTGCATTGCCCAAAAGAAGAGGTACCAGAGGATTGGGATCTGCAAGCATTGGCCGATGCTGCCAACAATGGATTCCTCTATGAAGAAACGATTACGGCTAAAATGCTGAAAGGCATGGAAGCAGAGGAAATTCTCGAGCTGTTGAAAGCAGAAGTCGATAAGCAGTACAAACAGCGTGAAGAAGAAATCGGCGAATCGATTCGCGAGTTTGAAAAAGTCGTTATTCTGCGTGCTGTCGACAGCAAGTGGATGGATCACATCGATGCAATGGATCAGTTGCGTCAAGGGATTCACCTGCGCGCCTACGCACAAAACGATCCGCTTCGTGAGTACCAGTTCGAAGGATACGAAATGTATCAAGGAATGCTGGCTGCTGTTCAGGAAGAAGTCGCTATGTATATCATGAAGGCCGAAGTCAGCCAAAACCTGGAGCGTCAAGATGTCATTCGCGGTCAAGGAATCGATATGGACAACTTGCAAACCTCCGGACCATCTGATCGTCCAGATCCGGAGACCTCCGGTGATGCTGATCCGAAAAACCGTGCACAGCGTCGCGCTCAGGAGCAGGAACGCAAACGCCAAAATAAGAAACAATAAGCAATAACAGAACATTCTTCTCGTATCGGCAAATTCGGTACGAGGGGAATGTTTTTTTCTTGCCCATTCCTAATGCCTTGACAGTATTCGTCCTCATCTATTCTTCCTCGTCTGATATTAACGATCTATTTGTCTAACACTGGTAAATGTGATCGAACGATTCAGGTGGTAATTATCTGAAAAATAAATAGAATCGTAAGTACAACACTTTTACCAAAAATTCACGAAGACGGGGGAATGAACAAATGAGAACGTCAGTGAACGTGATGGGGATACAAACGAAGAATACGATGGAGCGCATTTCCGTTACTTTAAAAGCAGTCCTAAAGACAGGAAAAGAAAATAAAAAAGTACAGCTCATTGAAAAGGAGGAGGGAATCGAATTACCGAGAGTCATCTCAGCGCAAGACCCAGTCTTTGAGGACAAGCGATTGATGGAGGAAATTCCGGAGCCGAATTGGAATGAGGTCTTGATCGCACCGCCGAGTGGAATGGTGGATCGAACGCGTGAAAGTCCGCTAGCCAAAACCTATCGAAAAACACACAACTGGAAGCGACAAGCTATCATCAAGCAAGCATACCAGCAAAAAGCAAGTGAAGCTCGGCGTACCCATCTCAATCTGGTTGCTGCCCCACAGGCGGAAAATAAACAACTACATGAAATCCGAGACCTGAGATCCTCGCCATCACCACCGGTGGTAACGTAAAAAAAGTAGCGGCGAAGTCCCTTTTCTAAACGTGACAAGCTGCCGTATTTGCGCATCCGGCAAATTACGTTACAATAAAACATAGCTTACGTAAAGAGAAGGTGATTCGCAACATGGCATTAATCGATATTGCGGACATCAAACAAGAGATGTCTAGCATGGCTAAGCGTTTAGCGGATATCAGGGGGTCTCTTTGACCTCCCAGTAAAACAGGAACGAATCGGTGAACTGGAAGAGCGCATGCTGGCACCCGATTTTTGGGATGACAACGATGCAGCGCAGAAGACAATCAGTGAACTGAATGCAATCAAAAGCCTCGTGGAGACGATGGCCAAGCTGGATTCCCAGTACGAGGATCTCCAGGTAATGTTGGAACTCGTCATCGAAGAAGGGGATTCCTCCCTCATTCCAGATCTGTATGACAGTACGCAGGAGCTGCGGAAGTCATTTGAGAGCTTTGAGCTGGAATTGCTTTTGAGTGATGAATACGACAAAAACAACGCCATTCTGGAGCTGCATCCGGGAGCGGGTGGTACGGAGTCCCAGGATTGGGCGTCCATGCTTCTACGTATGTATACACGTTGGGGGGATGCCAAGGGCTTCAAGGTCGAAACATTGGACTATTTGCCTGGCGATGAAGCCGGTGTAAAAAGTGTCACTCTCCTGATTAAGGGCTACAATGCGTATGGCTACCTCAAATCAGAAAAAGGGGTTCATCGTCTTGTGCGGATATCTCCGTTTGATGCCTCTGGACGTCGACACACATCGTTTGTGTCTTGCAACGTCCTGCCGGAGATCGAAGACGATAACGTGGTAGACATACGTACTGAGGACCTGAAAGTCGATACGTATCGTTCCAGTGGTGCGGGTGGTCAGCATATCAACACGACTGACTCCGCTGTAAGGATTACTCACTTGCCTTCTGGAATTGTGGTGACGTGTCAAACAGAACGCTCCCAGATTAAAAACCGAGAGCGTGCGATGAAGATGTTGACGGCACGACTGTTTGAGAAGAAACGGGAAGAACAAGAGAAAACGTTGGCCGCGATTCAAGGTGAACAAAAAGATATTGCATGGGGCAGCCAAATACGTTCCTATGTCTTCCACCCATACAGTCTGGTAAAAGACCACCGGACGAATATGGAGGTAGGGAACGTTCAAGCAGTCATGGATGGTGAAATTGATTCGTTTATCGATGCCTATCTGCGCGCGCAGATTAATCGTTAAACGAAACAGTAGGCTTCAAGGCTTTTGGTATGGAGATCGATACGGTGGTTCCTTTGCCGACATCGCTGGCGATGTTGATGGTACCGCCGTGATCGCGAATAATTTTTGTGCTTACCATTAACCCCAGGCCAGTTCCTGTTTCTTTTGTACTATAAAAAAGCTCTCCTAATCGGGGAAGAAGCTCGGCAGGGATGCCCTGTCCTTGATCGCTGATTCGGATGATCACATCAGAAGGGCGCTCTACAACCCTGATTGTGAGATTTCCACCTAACGGCATGGCTTCCATGCCGTTTTTTATGATGTTTATGAAGACTTGCTTGATTTGATATTCCTCACACAATATGAGGGACGTGACCTGCGGAAAATCAGTGAGAATGGATACATTTTTAAGAAGTGCCTGCGGCTCCAAAAGCTTAATGACAGACGAAAGCAATGGCAAAAGGCCGTTGGGAGCAAATCGCAACGTTTGCGGCTTGGCCATTATTAAAAGCTCACTGGTAATCGAAGTAATCCGGTCGATTTCGGATCGCATAATTTGCAGGTATTGCTGATTGGCGAACTCGTCCCCTTCCATGAGTTGAATAAACCCTTTCAAGGCCGTAAGCGGATTGCGAATTTCATGGGCGATACCTGCGGCAAGCTCTCCTAAAACGGAAAGCTTGTCAGAGTAACGAAGCAATTCTTCTGATTGCCGACGTTCTGTAATATCACGTGCCACAAAAACCGTGCTGAGAATATGACCGTTTGAACAAACGTCAGGTGTCCCCTTCACATCGAAAAGCAACATTCTACCGTCTGGGTGCAGGTAATGGTACTCGGCGTCGAGCGTGGTCTTCTGCTTCAACATTTGAGCAAAATCGCTCTTGGCGTTGGTTACTTGTTCAGGATGAATCAAGATCGAAAAATGCTGGTTGATCACTTGATCAATCGTGAGACCAGTTACCGCCTGAACAGAAGGGGAAGCGTAGGTAATCATTCCGTCCACATTTACAATAAAAATCAAATCCATAATGTTTTCGGATATTAACCGAAAGTTCTCTTGCATCTGATGAAGAACCTCTTCCATTTTCTTCTGCTGCGTGATGTTTCTGGCAATGGAATAACGGCTGATGATTTCGCCGTTTTGAAAAATGGGAAAGCTGGAAGCGATAATATCCACAACCTGCCCGTTTTTATGGAGCAATTGATAATGCTTATTTTTTCTGATTCCTGTGGAGAGGATTTGTTGTTGTTTCTTACTATCAAGACCCTCAGTAGAAGCGAGGATTTCCCAAATTTGCATACGCAGCAATTCTTGAGAGGTGAATCCTACCAATGCTTCACCAGCAGCGTTTACGCCTGTGAATCTGCCCTGCATGTCGAACATGAAAACAGCGTCAGGATTGTTGTGGAAGAGAGATGTATATAACTGTATCTGCGTGTCCATACCTATCCGCCTCTCTGTTGCTACTTGCTACCTTTGAATCGTTCGCTGTAGAAAGGAAAAATCCTACTAGACCAAAGTCCGTATTCATAATTATGTTATACTTCTGAAAAGAACAAGGTCATGAAAAAGGAGAGAAACTGTCATGTTGTATGTCGCATTTTTGCCAATCGTGAATCAAGAGTTAAATGCTCAAGTAAGACCTGCGCATCTTTCGTATATCAATGATTTGTACAAGCAGGGAAAAGTGGTCATGGCAGGACCCTTTACAGATAAGCTTGGCGGATTGGTCATTTACAAAGCGGATTCTCTGGAAGAAGCCCGCAAATTAGCTGAGGCTGATCCAGTTGTCGTGGAAGGCGCGCGGATGTTGGAGTTACGTGAATGGAGTCCGTTGGAATTTCCTTTGTCCTAAATGGCTGTAGTAAGAATGAGAAGTGGTAGTTGGAGGCATACTTAGCGAAGAAATCCGAATAAAGGAGGGAACAGCCTTGAAACGTATTCCACTCGTTTTGACAGCGGCTGTACTCGCATTCTCGCTAAGTGCCTGTGGTACCAGTAAGCAAACACAGCCGCCAGCACAACAACCAGCACAACAACCTGCGACAGAAACGCCGGCAGGTGAAAAACCAGCGACAGAAACACCAGCAACAGAAACACCAGCAACAGAAACACCTTCGACAACGCCATCCGGCAGCTATGATGCAGCAACTGCAGAATCCACGTTCAAAAATACTTGTTCAGGCTGCCACGGACAGACGTTGGAAGGGGCAGTTGGACCGAACTTGCAAAAGATCGGTAGTGAGTTGAACAAGGAACAGATCCTGGCCATTTTGGAAAAAGGAAAAGGAGCAATGCCTCCGGGTCTCGTCAAAGGAAAAGATGCAGAAAACATCGCTGCATGGTTAGCGGACAAAAAGTAAACAGGGCAACAAACCAGCGCTCGAGCAATCGGGTGCTTTTTTCTTTGGACGTAAAAAAGTTTTTCTGTTGTATTCTATATGGATTTTTATTATTATTCATGTATAAAAATACAGATAGGAATAAAGGGGAGAGAGCATGGTTCGGGTCGGGATTGTTGGAGCAACGGGGTATGGTGGCGCGGAGTTGATCCGTCTTTTGGCTGGGCATCCGCATGTTGAGATTGCCAGTTTATATTCAAGTTCATCTGAAGGAGATGGCTTGGAAAAATCGTTTCCACATGTAGCTGGGCTCGGGTTGCCCACATTGTCACCAATTGATGCAGACAGCATGAGCGGTGTGAACGATTTGATCTTCCTTGCTACACCTGCGGGAGTAAGTAGCACGCTGTCCCCCAAGTTGGTCGAAAAAGGCGTGAAGGTTATTGATTTATCCGGGGATTTTCGTCTGGTAAACGGTGCGGTCTACAAAACGTGGTACAAACATGAGCCGGCCCCGTCCCAATGGGTAGAAGCGGCGGTTTATGGTTTAACCGAGTGGAATCAAGAGCAAGTGGCGGGTGCGAGTCTTATCGCGAATCCTGGCTGCTATCCCACTGCTACGCTCCTCGCCTTGCTTCCGCTGATGAAGACAGGTTGGGTACAGTCTAACAGTTGGATCGTCGATGCCAAATCAGGTGTGTCCGGCGCTGGACGTGGAGTATCGCTAGGGGTTCATTACAGCGAGATTAATGAAAGCATCCATGCTTATAAAGTTGCGAGTCATCAGCATACACCAGAGATTGAACAGGAGCTGCAAAAACAGAGCGGGGAAGAGACGCTGGTTCAATTTACGCCGCATCTGGTGCCGATGACGCGCGGGATTTTAGTCACGGCTTACGGACAGCTAACGGCTGATGTCACTCAAGCGCAAATCCAGGAGCTATATGAAGCTACTTATGCGGATAAGCCTTTTGTGCGTGTACGTCCCGCAGGCAGTCACCCACATACGAAAGAAGTTTATGGCTCCAATTACTGCGATATCGCAATTCATGTTGATCAGCGTACGAAGCGTGTGATCTTGCTGTCGGTAATCGATAACATGATGAAGGGCGCAGCCGGTCAAGCTGTACAAAACATGAATGTCATGTTTGATTTGCCTGAGAAAACGGGCTTGCCGCTCGTACCTGTGTACCCGTAGAGGAGGAGAGCAGATGCAAGGAATTGTCGTGATCAAATGTGGCGGAAGCACCATGGATCAGCTGCCTGACTCCTTCTTTCAGGCGATTGCCGGACTGCAGGTGCAAGGACAAGAGATCGTCATCGTCCATGGGGGCGGACCTGCCATTAACAGTATGCTCGATCGAGTTCAGATCACTCCGCAATTTGTGGATGGGCTGCGTGTTACCTGCGAGGACACGCTGCGTGTTGTAGAGATGGTCTTATGCGGCAGTATCAACAAGGCGCTGGTAAAAAGACTGACGCAGGCAGGAGCCAAGGCTTGGGGAGTTAGTGGAATCGATGGTCAGACCCTTTTGGCAACAAAAACGCCGAAGCCACTCGGGTGGGTAGGAGAAATCAAGAAGGCGGATACGACTATTCCGAAAGCGATTCTTGAGCAGGGCTTCGTCCCGGTGATTGCTCCCCTTTCTGTTAGTGAAGATGGCACAGAGACATATAACGTCAATGCGGATGTAGCCGCAGGGGCGATTGCAGCAGCACTTAGCGCCGAAAAACTGATCATGGTGACAGACGTTCCGGGCATTATGCAGCCACAGCCAGACGGAACCAAGGCAGTAGTGTCAGCCACAAGTGCAGAAGAGATACAGGAAATGATTCGGGAAGAAATTATTACTGGCGGAATGATTCCGAAGGTTCAGGCAGCTCTCGACGCTCTCGGACAAGGCGTGGAGCAGGTTGTCATCTGCCGGGGAACCGCTGAAGATCTGCTCGGTGTTTGTGCGGGGCAGGCAGTTGGGACAACAGTCCGTATGAATGTCAATTACGCTTAGGATGAGGAGGGAAATGAATATGCATACAACAACAGCGCCTGTGCATCTCATGAATAACTATGCGAGATGGCCAATCAGTTTGGTAAAAGGACAAGGAAACCAGGTGTGGGATAATCAAGGCAGGCAATATCTCGATTTTACCTCGGGAATTGCCGTGACCTCGTTAGGGCATGTCCCGCCAAAAGTAACGGCAAAGCTGCACGAGCAGCTCGATACGTTGTGGCATTGCTCGAATCTAGTGCATGTTCCTCAGCAAGAGATTTTGGCGGAAAAGCTGAGTCGTCTGTCTGGACTGGATCAGGCTTTTTTCTGCAACAGTGGAGCAGAGGCGAATGAGGGCTTGATCAAGCTCGCCCGTCGCTATGCACAAAAAATAAAAGGGACCGATCGTTACGAAATCATCAGCTTTGAACAGTCTTTTCATGGGCGGACATTGGCCACCCTGACGGCTACTGGGCAGGAAAAGGTGAAGGACGGCTTCGCACCACTGCCGCAAGGATTTGTCACGGTTCCTTACAACGACCTTGATGCGGTCAAGTCAGCCATTACAGACAAGACATGCGCGATCATGCTGGAGCTGGTACAGGGAGAGGGCGGCGTGCATCCGGCAGAAGAGGCGTGGGTGAAGGCGCTGCGTGAATTGTGCGATGCGCACGGATTGCTCCTGTTAATCGATGAGATTCAGACTGGGATTGGTCGCACGGGTACATGGTTTGCCTTCCAGCACTATGACGTGAAGCCAGATGCGATTTCATTGGCAAAAGGCTTGGGAAGTGGTTTCCCGATTGGAGCGGTCGTCGCGACCAAGGAAGTAGCAGAAGCATTTGCTCCGGGTACACATGGTACCACTTTTGGCGGGAATCCATTGGCAGCAACTGCTGGGATCGCGACGCTTACGACGATGGAAGAGGAGCAGATCTTGGAGCGGGTAGCTCATATCCATGACGTATTGATCAAAGAGCTGGAGAGGCTCAAGGCGGAGCATCCAGACAAAGTGGTTACGGTTCGGGGAAAAGGGTTGCTTCTCGGTGTGGAGCTAACGATTCCTGCTGGTGAGCCGGTTGCGTATGCACGGGAAAAAGGAGTCATTCTGCTGATGGCTGGCCCACAAGTAGTGAGACTCTTGCCTTCGTTTGTAACGACCGACGAGGAAGTAAAGCAGGCCATTACAGTATTAAGCGAGGCACTGTCGCAGGTTTAGATGAAAAAGCAAAGAATGCAACGAGTGGAAGTGGTCAAAAAACTCGTTGCATTTTTATAATCCCAAATGTATATTAATACAAAAGGTTGCATAAATTTTCGGTAAGAGCAATCAGGCCGGCGCCCATTGGAGAGGAGTGGCTTCATAGATGGATAGAGAGAAACAATCGTTAGGAACAGGGTATTTAACGCTGGAGAGCGGCGAGGTTTTTACAGGAAAGCTGTATGGCGCACCCATTAACGGATTCGGAGAAGTGGTTTTTCATACAGGAATGACGGGATACCAAGAGGTGATGACCGACCCTTCCTTTGCAGGGCAAATCGTTACCTTCACGTATCCCTTGATCGGAAACTACGGGATCAACGAAAAGGATTATGAAGCAGCCAAGCCAGCATTGACAGGGATGATTGTCAGCGAGCTATGCACGGAGCCAAGTCATTACGAATCAAACATGACTTTGGCCCAAGCCGCAGAAGCATTTGGATTCCCGATCCTTGCGGGGATTGATACGCGAACGATTACCAAGCGCGTCCGTCAAGACGGTACCGTATTCGGTGTTATTTCCGATCAGCCTATGCAGGTAGAGGAAGTGGTGTCCCTGCGCTACAAGCACGCCAAGAAATCATTAGTTGCCAACGTATCCAGACAACAGGTGGAGCGTTATCCCGGAACAGGGGAGCATGTCGTCTTGATTGACCTTGGCATGAAGCAATCGATTTTGGATGCCCTTCTCCAGCAAGGCTGCCGTGTTACGGTCGTTCCTTTTGATACGAGTTTTGCTCAAATCAATGCTCTCGCACCAGACGGCTTGTTGTTTTCCAATGGGCCTGGCGATCCGGAGCACTTACTTGCGTATTGCAGCGAATGGCGCAAAGCTGTGGAGCAGTACCCGACATTGGGTATTTGTTTGGGGCATCAAGTATTGGCGCTAATGTACGGCGGCAAGACAGAGAAGCTCGCATACGGTCACCGCGGTAGCAACCATCCGGTCAAGGATCTGATGACTGGCAAAGTATATATGAGTTCACAAAATCACGGGTACGTGGTCAAGGAAGAGTCTCTGGATAAACGCCAGTTAACGGTTTCCTACCGTAATGTCAATGACGGTTCAGTCGAAGGATTGCGTCACATCAGTCTGCCTGTTTTCAGTGTGCAGTTTCATCCGGAGGCACATCCGGGTCCGAGTGATACATCCCACATTTTCCACCAATTCTTGCAGTCGATGCGCGTAGTAGGAGCGAAGAGATATGCCTAAATTGCCACACATTCATAAAGTATTGGTCATCGGTTCTGGCCCGATCGTCATTGGGCAGGCAGCGGAGTTTGATTATGCAGGTGCTCAGGCTTGCCTTTCACTAAAAGAAGCTGGCGTGCAGGTCGTGCTGGTAAATAACAATCCGGCAACGATCATGACAGATGAACAAGTAGCGGACAAAGTATATCTGGAGCCGCTCACGGTGGAATCTGTGACAGCTATTATCGCAAAAGAGCGTCCCGATGGTCTCTTGCCTACATTAGGCGGCCAAACGGGACTTAATCTTGCTGTTTCGCTGGCAGAAGCGGGCGTGCTGGAAAAGTATAGCGTGGAGCTGCTGGGTACGCCGCTGGCTGCCATTCAAAACGGGGAAGACCGTGAGCTGTTCAAGCAATTGATGCAACAAATCGGAGAGCCTGTTCCAGAGAGCGATACAGTCGAATCTGTAGAGGCAGCAATCGAGTTTGCGAACGCTATCGGCTATCCAGTGATTGTCCGTCCTGCTTATACACTCGGAGGAGCAGGTGGCGGGATCGCGGGGGATGAAGCATCCTTGCGAAAGGTTGCAGCCGGTGGGATTGCAGCTAGCCCAATCGGTCAGGTACTGATTGAGCGCAGCGTAAAAGGCTGGAAGGAAATCGAATACGAGGTCATGAGGGACGCAAATGATACCTGCATAATCGTGTGCAATATGGAAAATTTGGACCCGGTAGGTATTCATACGGGAGACAGTATTGTCGTTGCGCCTTCTCAGACGCTGACAGATCGTCAGTACCAAATGCTGCGCAGCGTATCAACGAAAGTGATTCGTTCGCTTGGGGTAGTTGGCGGTTGCAATATTCAATTTGCGCTCGATCCGCATTCTGATCGGTATGTGCTGATCGAAGTAAATCCTCGTGTCAGTCGGTCCAGTGCGTTGGCGTCCAAAGCAACAGGCTATCCAATCGCACGGATCGCAGCCAAGCTCGCATTGGGCTACGGGCTGGACGAAGTACTCAATCCAATCACGGGCTACACGTACGCTAGCTTTGAACCAGCGTTGGACTACATCGTTGTCAAAATCCCGCGCTTCCCGTTTGACAAATTTCCACTGGCAGACCGCAAGCTGGGGACGCAAATGAAAGCGACTGGCGAGGTCATGTCGATCGCCCGCAATCTGGAAGCAGGACTTTTGAAGGCAGTTCGTTCTTTGGAACAGGGCTGCACTCATTTGACTCGACCAGAGCTGGCAGCATGGACGCGTGAGGAGCTTGCCCAATCCTTGCAGGACGCGACGGATATCAGACTATTTGTTTTTGCCGAGGCGATTCGCAAAGGCTTTACAGAAAGTGAGCTACACAATCTGACTGGTGTCGATCCGTTTTTCTTGCGGAGCTTGCGTAAAATCGTGGACTTGGAAGTAGAGCTGTCTTGCCACGACAGCAAAACACTAAACCCAGAGCTGTTGTTGGAAGCAAAGCGTCGCGGGTTTGCCGATGAAACCATCGCTACACTGGTTGGTGCTACACCTGCTGAAATCAAATCACTTCGTCAAGAATCAGGCATTACGCCTACTTATAAAATCGTGGACACTTGTGCGGCAGAATTTGATGCCCAAACCCCTTACTACTATTCGGATTGGCAAGGAATAGATGAGGTCGAGTCACTGTCTGGCCGCAAAGTTCTGGTACTTGGCTCAGGTCCTATACGCATTGGTCAGGGAATCGAATTTGACTATTGCTCTGTGCATGCTGCCAAAGCACTTCAGGCAAGCGGTATTGCAGCAGTCGTTGTAAACAACAACCCAGAGACGGTCAGCACTGACTATGAAACAGCCGACCATCTTTATTTTGAACCGCTTCACGTAGAAGACGTGCTGCATATTGCAGAACGCGAACAGGTTGAGGGCGTCATGGTTCAGTTCGGTGGTCAAACTGCGATCAATTTGGCAGCCAAGCTGGAGAACGCGGGGCTGAAAGTAATGGGTACGTCGCTTACCGCAATCGAACGCGCGGAGGACCGCGAGCTGTTCTACGCCATGCTGCGCAAGCTGGACATTCCGCATATCCCCGGTAAAGGAGTATCGTCCTTGGAGGATGCAACCGCGATAGCGGAGGAGATCGGTTTCCCTGTTTTGATGCGACCTTCGTACGTCATCGGCGGGCAAGGTATGGTAGTTGTCCACAATATCGACGAGCTGCAAGCTACCTTTTACGACTGGTTGAACCATCCGGAAATGAGCATGTTTTTCCCGCTCCTTGTGGATAAATACGTTCCAGGCAAGGAAGCAGAAGTAGACGCGGTATGCGACGGACAATCTGTTATCATCCCAGGAATTTTCCAGCATGTGGAGAGAGCGGGCATCCACTCAGGCGACAGTGTAGCCTTGTTCCCAGCTCCTCATCTGACGGATGACATCAAGCACAAAATCGCGAGCTATACCGAAGCAATCGCGAAGGAAATGGAAGCGGTCGGATTAATCAATATCCAGTTCGTCATTGATGGGGAAACGGTTTATGTACTGGAGGTAAATCCACGGGCATCACGGACCGTACCGATTACAAGCAAAGTGACTGGCATCCCGATGGTTCAACTGGCGGTTCGCGCACAATTGGGTGAAAAGCTGTCGGAGATGGGTTACGGTACAGGGCTATTGCCAGAGATTCCGTTTGCAGTCGTCAAGGCGCCGGTTTTCTCCACGATCAAGCTAAACGGTGTAGACCCGGTACTTGGTCCAGAGATGAAATCGACGGGCGAAGTTCTTGGCTTGGGGCATTCTTTCGAAGAGGCAGCAGGCAAAGCCTTTGCTTTCAAGGACAATTTGTACGGTGACTGGCAAAAAGGTCAGTTGGTCATGATTTCTCTGGCAGATGGAGATAAGCAGGAAGCTGTAAGAGAGCTGCTGGGGCGACTCCACGATGACGGAGCGAAACTGGCGGCTACTCCGGGAACGGCCGAGTGGCTGGCAGCCAAAGAAATTGTCGTGAAGCATATCGTGGCAGATGAAGCGGCGTGGATCGAGCTGTTGCAAAAGGAAGAAGCGGCCTTCGCTCTCGTTACTGCGACGAAAGGCAATCGTCAGGGCCGGACAGGATTTGCCCTGCGAAGCAGGATGGTACAACAGGGTGTGCCATTGTTCTCCGCTGTCGATACGTTCGAGTTATACGTGAAGTCTATTTTGAAGAAAAGAGGTGGCTCGCATGCAGCCAGTGAAGATATTGGAACACTTTCAAAACTTGCCGTTACAAAAGCATAAAGGAAAGGACTTCCTGCGCGTCGATGAATTCAACGGGGAAGAACTGATGGAGCTGCTCCATCTGTCTGCTCACGTCAAGCAATTGCAAAAGCTGGGTCAGCCATTTCAGCCTTTGCAAGGCAAGACATTGGGAATGATCTTTGACAAGGCTTCGACCCGCACGCGCGTCTCCTTTGAAGTAGGGATGCACCAGTTGGGCGGCCTGGGGATGTTCATGAGCGGAAAAGAGCTACAGCTCGGACGCGGGGAGCCGATCAGCGACACAGCAAAAGTTCTCTCTCGGTACGTGGATGCCATCATGATTCGTACCTTTTCCCACTCCTATGTAGAAGAGCTTGCTCTGCACGCGTCGATCCCCATTATCAATGGTTTGACCGATCTGTACCATCCTTGTCAGGCTTTGGCCGATCTGCTGACGATCTGGGAGCATAAGGGCAAGCTGAAAGGAATCAAGCTCGCCTATGTAGGAGACGGCAATAACGTGGCGAACTCACTGGTGCTGGGCGCAGCTCTGCTAGGCCTCGATGTGCGGGTGGCGACTCCGGTAGGCTACGAAATGGATACAACCATTGTCGCAAAAGCTACAGGGTACGCGAAACAAAGCGGTGGAAAAATGATGGTGACCACTGATCCGATAGAGGCTGTCATGGGGGCAGATGCTGTATACACGGACGTTTGGACTAGTATGGGTTTTGAAGAAGAAAATGAGGTGCGATTGAAAGCATTTGCCGACTATCAAGTGAACGAAAAATTGGTAGCAGCGGCAGACCGTGATTATCTCTTCTTGCACTGCTTGCCAGCACATCGTGGGGAGGAAGTGACAACCGGGGTCATCGACGGATCGCGCTCTGTCATTTTTGATCAGGCTGAAAATAGATTGCACGCACAAAAAGCGATCTTGGCGGCGCTGGTGTGAACATAGTTCTAGTTAAATAGAACTATCTGCAATTAAATCGAATAGACTATGAATCTATGATTGCCGAATTTTGTCACTTATGTGTAAAATAAAGGTAGGAAAGAAGCGAAGAAGTACGGACTGTATCTGGTCGCTTGGTCCGTATGGAGCCAGTAGCGAATCCAACCTTTTCCGTAATGGAAAAGGAAAGGGGAGCAGGGGCTGTACTTGGTCGCTTGGCCTCTGCATCACGGACAGTAGCGAAGCCAGCTTTCTCCACTATGCTTGAAGGAGGGGAAAAGAAAATGAAAAAATGGTTCGCGGCAATTATGATGGTGGTAGCAATCGTAGCAGCTACTTCTGCAAACTTCCATATTGGATAAATAAGCGTATCGGAGAAACAAACACCGCTTGGCTGAGTGGTGTTTTTTCTTCAAGCTTGGAGGAAACAACATGCTATTGGATGTAATTGCCCTATCTTTTCTCGTAGCATTGCTGCGAGGGGGAAGAATCAAAGAATTACCTAAGTTCAACCAAATGAAACTTCTTATCGTTACCATATTGCTGCAGTCTTGTGCAGTTTTCTTCCCTACGATCGGTGGCATTTTCATATCGATCGCGTATGTGTTTATTTTGGCCTTCCTCGTTTTTAATCGAGAATTTGAAGATATGCGGATTTTTTTAATCGGCTGGTTTCTGAATGCGATTGCAATTTGGTCTAACAATGGAAAAATGCCAATCGATTTAGTTCAAGCAGCAAAGCTTCCTTATGATTTAGAGCCTGTTATAAACGGAACGAATTTCAAGCATAGTGTATTGACGGAAAGTTCGAATTTTCCGTTTTTGACGGATGTCATTTACATGCCATCTTTCATTCCGCGGATTATTAGCATCGGCGATATTTTTATTATGTTAGGTGCCTTTTTACTTGTTCAGCGATTGATGAATAAACCGATTTCATTACTACAACTTCGCGAAGGTAAAAGTTATGCGACAAAAAACTGATTTTGCGGTTTGGATAAAAGGGATTGTTGTCCAGGTTGGATTTGTCATTGCAGCAATCTATATTTTTTACACATCTTCATCTGAATGGGCTGCTCGTGAGCATTGGGGGGTATTATCTACCTACACCCTCCTGACCATTTTTTCTTGTTTTGCTCCCGTGCGTATATCTAATACGATTTTAACAGTGAACAATGCTGTAATCTTTTCGGGTATCTTGTTGTACGGAGTCTGGGTCGGAGTATGGGCTGCTGTTATTGAATCTTTAATCATTGCTTTCCTGGTAAGGTTTAATCCGCTAAAAGCTATTATTAACATTGGGCAGTTGTTAATGACTATATGGACAGTAGCGTTTTTGAAGGATTGGATCGAGGGCTTCGGAACTGTTTCTCCCATTATTAGTGATTTGTTTTTGGCTGTTGTGTATTGGTTTGTGAACCTGACTTTATGTGGATTGGGTATCTCCTATTTTCATCAAATGACCTGGGCGCGAACCGTAAAGATGATGGCAAAAGGCTTTACTTCGACTTACTTGTTGCTTTTAATTCTTGCCGGGGTAGGTTCACGATTAGTAGAGTTATATGGTCCGTTAACACTAATTCCTATGATGATTGCGTTTATTACGATCAGCTACGTTTTTCATCATTACTATGACAATCTTCAAAGGCTTCAACAAAAAGTGGAAGAGGTCAAATCATTCAATCACAACTTCTTAACGACGATGGCTGCTTCCATTGACGCACGAGATCGATACACAAGTGGACATTCTCAGCGTGTAGCTTACTGGGGAAGAGAAATTGCGAGAGATATTGGTTTGGCCGAACGAAAAGTGGAGGATGTTTATATCGGGGGAATCCTGCACGACATTGGAAAAATTGGCATCGAAGACGAAATTCTCAATAAAAAAGGAAAGCTCACTCCAGAAGAGTATGACAAGATCAAGCAGCACACGGTCATTGGCTACGAAATCATTTTGCAAGCAGGGATGTTCAATGAATTGCTTCCGGCGATCCGCTCGCATCATGAGCGTATAGATGGAAGGGGCTATCCGGATGGTTTAGCCGGGGATGAGATTCCGCTGATGGCGAGAATTTTAGCGATTTCAGACGCTTTCGATGCGATGGTTGCGGACAGGCCTTATCGAAAAGGCTTGCCTGTGGAGGAAGCGCTTCAAGAAATCAAAAGGGGCTCCGGTACCCAATTTGATCCGATATTGGCGGAGCATTTTATCAGAATCGTTCAGCGACTGCCGTGCGATGAATTACAGAGCATTATCGGAATAGAGTCCATCCCACAAAAACAGTTACAGGAGGCAATCAGATGAGCTGCCCCTTGTAACTGTTTTTATTCGTTTACGACCATATGCGGACGAGCTCTCTGGTTTCTAAATGGCAGGTAAGCTTGAAGACATCTGGATTGCTTAATTTCTCCCAATCGTGAAAGCCAAAGCGATTATCTATTGTTTTCATGAGCAAGGCCAGTAGGCATCCGTGACTAACAAGCACAATGTTTTTATGCTCGTCTGCCAAAATCTCAGTGAGCAGCGAATTTGCCCGGTTGATAGCAGTAAGACTGGATTCGCCTCCTTCAAGCTTAAGAGTCAAGTCATCGAACGTATCGCGGAGTCGCTCGAACCAATCCTCACGTGGTACTCCGCTAAGGACACGCTCGACCAAGCGCGTGTCTTCTTCAACCACGATTCCGCGTTCCCGTGCAAGTGGCTGGATGGTAGCAACCGCCCGATGATACGGACTCGAAATGATTCGATCAATGGGGGAACCAGCGAAGAAGGTGGCAAGCTCCCGAGCTTGTACTTCTCCCTTTTCCGTGAGCAAGGCTTCGGGTTCTTGGCCAGCAGCCTGACAATGACGTACCAAATAAATTGTTTTCATAATCCCTCCAACAGACTTCTCCTATGGAATTCCTCCATTCACTCATTCGTTGCCCAGGATAAGTTTCCCTTTTGATCACGAAAACGTTTATGCATAAACAGATGATGAGTATGCATAAAAACAAGACACTCTTTATACGAGAAGTGTATATTTTCATTGCGTATTCGTCTTTGAATGCGAATTAACAAGAAATTCACAAGAAAAATAGTTGTATTTTTATTAGTTCGTTTGTATAATTACTCGCATAAGAGAAACTTCGAAACGGGGAGAGAGAATGATGGCAAAAGAAAAAATTGTGTTAGCCTATTCAGGCGGTTTAGATACATCGGTAGCAATTAAATGGCTGCAAGATACGTATAACTACGATGTCATTGCAGTTGCATTGGATGTAGGGGAAGGGAAAGACCTCGATTTCGTACAGAAAAAAGCATTGCAGGTAGGCGCATTGAAATCAATCGTAGTGGATGCAAAAGATGCATTCGCAGAGGAATTCGTGTTGCCAGCTCTGAAGGCAAACGCGATGTACGAAGGGAAATATCCGCTAGTGTCTGCACTGTCGCGTTACCTGATTTCGCGCGTGCTGGTTGAAATCGCGGAAAAAGAAGGCGCGGTAGCTGTCGCACACGGTTGCACAGGAAAAGGAAACGACCAGGTACGTTTCGATGTTTCCTTTACAGCACTGAACCCGGATATCAAAATCGTGGCGCCGGTTCGTGAATGGGGCTGGACGCGTGACGAAGAGATCGAATATGCGAAAAAGAACAATATTCCGATCCCAATCGATCTGGACAATCCATACAGCATTGACCAAAACCTGTGGGGCAGAAGCTGCGAGTGCGGTGTTCTGGAGGATCCATGGGCTGCTCCTCCAGAAGGTGCATACGATCTGACGAAGTCGATCATGGATGCTCCAGACGAAGCAGAAGAAATCGAAATCACCTTCGTGCAAGGGAAGCCAACTGCATTGAACGGCGAAGAGCTCCCACTGGCTGAGCTGATTCTGAAGCTGAACAAGATTGCTGGAAACCATGGTGTAGGCCGTATCGACCATGTGGAAAACCGTTTAGTCGGCATCAAATCTCGCGAAGTTTACGAGACACCAGCTGCGACTACTTTGATTTTGGCGCACCGTGAGCTGGAATTCTTGACCCAACCACGTGAGGTCGCTCAATTCAAACCGATTGTCGAGCAAAAACTGGCGCAAGTGATTTACGAGGGTCTTTGGTTTTCGCCAATTCGCAATGCTGTCCAGGCATTCATTGAAGAAACACAAAAACACGTAACGGGTGTCGTACGCGTGAAGCTGCACAAAGGACATGCGATCGTTGTAGGCCGTACCTCTGCATCGTCTCTCTACAGCCATGAGCTGGCGACTTACAATGCAGGTGACCAATTCGACCACAAAGCAGCACTCGGTTTCATCAAGCTGTGGGGTCTGCCAACAAAGGTATACGCACAGGTAAACGAGGGTGTACTGCACGAGAATAAAAACACGGCCATTAAGATTTTGGATGAAAAGGATGCGATCAAGCAATGAAACTCTGGGGAGGACGCTTCACGAAGCCGACAAATCAACTCGTAGAAGAGTATACCGCTTCTATTTCTTTCGACCAGAAAATGTGGCGACAGGACATCGTTGGAAGCCTGGCTCATGTTGCCATGTTGGGCAAGTGTGGCATCCTGCCGATGGAGGAAGTAAGACAGATCATTGCTGGCTTGAAAAAAGTAAAAGAGAAAATTGAGCGCGGGCAAGCGGAGTTTCTCGTTGCGCACGAAGATGTGCACATGAATATTGAAAAGATGCTGATTGAAGAGATCGGTCCGGTGGGGGGCAAACTCCATACTGGACGCAGCCGCAATGATCAGGTTGCTTTGGATATGCACCTGTACCTCAGAGAAAAGCTGATGGAGATTATCCAATTGGCGATGTATTTGCAAGAGGCATTGTTAGAACAAGCAGGCCAGCATCTCGATACCGTCATGCCAGGCTATACACATTTGCAACGTGCGCAACCGGTATTGTTTGGCTATCACCTGATGGCGTATGTGTCCATGCTGCAACGCGATATCGAACGGATGACCGAGACGTGGAAGCGTGTGAATGTGTTGCCGCTTGGAGCAGGTGCTCTCGCAGGTACGACATTCCCGATCGACCGCACATTTGTAGCGGAATTGCTGCAATTTGACGGTATCTATCAAAACAGCATGGATGCCGTGAGTGATCGTGATTTCATTGTCGAATTTTTGGCAGACGCTTCTTTGGTCATGACTCATCTTTCCCGTCTGTGCGAAGAGCTCGTCATCTGGAGCAGTCAGGAATTTTCCTTTGTGGAGCTAGACGATGCTTTTTGCACGGGGTCTAGTATTATGCCGCAAAAGAAAAATCCTGATGTGGCAGAGCTAGTTCGCGGAAAAACAGGGCGTGTTTACGGCAATCTGTTTGGATTGTTAACCGTATTGAAAGGCTTGCCGCTGGCGTACAACAAGGACATGCAAGAAGATAAAGAGGGCATGTTTGATACGGTAGCTACCATTCATGGTGCGCTAGCGTTGCTCACGCCGATGATTAAAACGATGCAAGTCAAAGCAGATCGTATGCGTCAAGCAGTTACCAACGATTTTTCCAATGCGACAGACTTGGCTGATTACTTGGTTCGCAAAGACATGCCGTTCCGTCAGGCGCATGAAGTAGTAGGGAGAACCGTTTTGTACTGCATCGAGCAGCAAAAATATCTTCTCGATCTGACCTTGGAGGAATTCCAGAGCTTCTCAGAGGCTATTGGAGCAGATGTGTATGAAGCTCTAGCTGTTGAGACCGTCGTCAATGCGCGCAACGTGCTGGGTGGGACCGCTCGTAATCAGGTAGAAGTCCAAATCGATTGGTACCGCAAGCAACTAGTAGAAACACATGCTTGGGTGGACAAAAACAGTCAAAAGGTTATGATTGAATCCCTGATCGATGTTGGTTCACCTGCATAAAAACGTACATGTATAAAAAGGAAAAACCCCATAGCTTTGGGGTTTTTTTGCGTTCTATCCTTATCTACCGACTATTTTCGAATCAAAGCCAACTGCGGTTGCGTACGCGAGAGGCAACTCCATACGGGCTGTCTTTAAAGGATCGACTACCTGACAGATGCGCAAATCTCCCGCAGCGGAGAGCAGGAAGGTGGCTTCGGCCTTTTCTACGCCGAGCTCTTCGTGTAGAAATTGTACCATGTTGATGACCGCTCGATCCGCAGCCTTGTCCAGCTCTTTTTCCGACGCAATCGTGATCAAATGCTCCTGGTTGACTGCCATCGGTAACGGCCACTGTTTTCCTTTTATCACATCGAGCTTTACGGTTACTTCCCCTGCGATTTCCACACCACATACAGCAACTTCACCGTCAGCCATTGCAGCATGAAGGTCACCTAGGGCAAACAATGCGCCGGGAACATTTACGGGTAAAAGCAATGTAGTACCTTCGCGCATTTGCTTGCAGTCCATGTTACCGCCGTGATCGCCTGGCGTACCGCATGAAATGGCTTCTTTGGCAGGAGCTGTTCCAATTACGCCAATCATAGGACTGATCGGAACCTGAAGCTTGTCCGACAAGACAGCTTTTCCATCTTGTATCGGAATCATTTTGATCACATTTTCTTGCAGATCGAAACCCATTACACCCAGTTCCGGCCCTGTAACCATTACGCCTTGATTTTTAATCTTAATTTTCTGAATATGAACAACCAAAATATCGCCTGGTTCTGTTCCTTCTATATAAATAGGGCCGGAAGCAGGGTTGATCCGATTCCAATCAAGCTCTTGAAACATTGTGTCAGCCGATTGGATTTGGTCCTCGAAGCAATCGCAGGTTTCAAACGTTACGATACTGCCTGCTTCTACCTTCAAGACCGGCCGATTTTCAGGAGACATGGCATAAATTACGTCCTGCTTTTTTACTTTGTACATGGTTGCAGTCCTCCCATCCATTTTACATATATTTCTTTATCATAGCATGAAATGCCTACGTGTTTAGCGCCGATTCGTGGAGGAAATAATTGTATAAAGGGATCGAAGGCCTAAAGAGAGCAGGGAGCAATCATGCAAGAGAGCTACAAGATCAGTCCCCGGCAACTATTGATGCTCGTCACCCTTGTTACCATTGGGGATTCCGTTCTCGTCCTGCCTGGCATGACGGCTACACTCGCTAAACAGGATGCGTGGATATCCGTCCTGATCGGGCTTGTGGTGGGACTGCTCAATATTGTCTTACTTATAGCCGTGGGGAAGCTTTATCGGAATCAGAGCTTCTTTACCTTCGTTGATCAAACCGTGGGGAGAGTATTAGGAACGATCATTACCCTCTCGTTTATTTGTTATACGCTGTTTTCAGCAGGGGCGCATGTGATGGAAATCGGCGACTTTGTTGGCACGCATCTATTAGTCTCGACTCCAAGATTCGCGATACAGCTATTGTTTGTCATTGTAATTATGTTTGGTGTGAGTTTGGGACTGCAAACAGTCGCAGAATCGGCAGAAATCTATTTTGTCTGGTTCTTTTTCTTTTTTGGTTTACTCATGATTACTCTTCTGCCGCAAGCGGACATGTCGAGAATTCAACCTGTATTTGAAAATGGGTGGAAGCCAATTTTGCAGGGTTCTACAGCGGCAATTGCCTTTCCTTTTTCAGAGCTGGTCGTTTTTATGGCGGTTCTTCCATTTGTCTCGCCCATCCAAAAACGAATGAGATCCTTTTTTCTGGGGACGTTGCTTGGAGGCATTGTGTTGTTCATCATCATGCTGATGTGCATCCTTGTTTTGGGGGCAGAACAGACTTCGCGGCATTTTTATCCAACCTATGTTCTCATCAAACAGCTAAAGCTCGGGGATTTCATTCAGCGGCTAGAGGCGATTATCGCGGTGATCTGGTTTATCGCGGTGAGCGTCAAAATTACATTGTATTGCCTGTTTTTTCATTTGGGGATCCGTCACGTCTTTCGAATCGACAACTTCAGGGTTCTCATCCTTCCGTACATCGTTTTGCTCATGGTAATGTCTACGATTTTCTCGCCCAATATGGTTGTCTATGGCGACATCATTGCGAAGTACTGGCCATTCTATGATGTTACCTATAGCATCGGTGTACCGTTGGTGCTGTTATGCGGAAATGTTATTCGGAAAAAAAGGTAACAAACGTCGTACTCCCATTCTGGAATACGGCGTTTGTTTGTGTTTACAAAGACATGCGAAGAATCTGTGCCACATCGTCACTCGTCAATGTTTTAAACTGGCCGATCGGTCCAAACGGAGTAGCTTTTTCGGCCATGAGCTGCAAGTGCTCGTCGGTGATGTCGTAATCAGCCAATCGGGTAGGGGCACCGATACGCGCAAAGAAAGCTTCCGTAGCGGCGATCCCTTCCAAGGCGATCTCATCGTCTGACTTACCGGAAGGATCGATATTCCATACCTCTGTCGCGAACCGCACAAAGCGAGCGACGTTTTCACGGTACACATAGCGCATCCATTTTGGGAAGATGATTGCCAGACCGCCACCGTGCGGGATGTCGTAAACAGCACTGACAGCATGCTCAATGGAGTGGGTTGCCCAGTCTGTTGTGACGCCAACCGGGAGAGTGCCGTTCAATGCCATTGTTCCGCAGTACAGGATGTTGGCGCGGGCATCGTAGTCTTCCGGATTAGTGAGGACGCGTTCTGCATTTTCGATGACGGTCTTCAAGATCGACTCGGCAAAACGTGTTTGCAGTGGAATTTCGGCTGTATGCGTGAAATACTGCTCGAATACATGGGACAAAATGTCGCTGATTCCGTAGATCGTTTGGTCGCGAGGTACGCTAAACGTATGCTCAGGATCCAGAATCGAAAACGCCGGAAACGTTGTGCCAGCTCCATGCTTTTCTTGTGTCTCCCAGTTGGTGATGACACTTCCCCGATTCATTTCAGAACCAGTAGCGGCAAGTGTCAGTACGGTACCGAGGGGCAGAGCCCCTTGTGCGACCGCTTTGCGCGTATAAAAATCCCAAACATCTCCCTCGTAAGGCACACCAATCGCGACTGCTTTGGCCGCGTCGATTACACTACCACCACCTACAGCGAGTATCCAATTGACACCCTCTTGGCGGCATAACTCAATTCCTTTGTTCACGGTACTCAGACGTGGATTTGGCTCCACTCCGGGCAACTCATGCACGCGGCAGCCCGCAGACTGGAGAAGAAAAATCACTTTGTCGTAGAGACCAGTTCGCTTTATACTGCCACCACCATATACCAAAAGAACGGTGGGACCTAGCAGTCTTGCTTTTTCCTCGAGCTGGGCCAATTGACCCCGTCCAAAAATCAGCTGTGTCGGGTTATGGTAAACAAAATTTTCCACGTTGATAACCAGCTCCTTTTTTATGATGACCTCTTATCACACTCATTGTAGCCAACTGTTTTCTATGATGCTAGGCGGGAATGTGCAATTTTATTATCTCCCTAATTCGTGACAGTTGTTAACAATCGAAGCTGTTTCGACAAGAAATGAGAGATTTAGTGGATACCATCCGTGAATCGTGGTGGTATAATAGATAAGATGGGAAATCCCGCTGTTTTTCAGCAAGGTATGGCAGCGCTTGCTAGTGGGTAGAGGGGTTTTGTCGATTTACCGTTAACAAAAAATCAGGATCAAGATACATAGACAAGGATCTGACGAAGTAGGATGTGATTGGCTTGATCGAAATGTTCGATGTATGGAAAACATACCCGAATGGAACCAATGCTTTAAAAGGTATCAACATTCGGATTGAGAAAGGTGAATTTGTGTACGTAGTAGGCCCCAGTGGTGCGGGTAAATCTACGTTTATCAAATTGATGTACCGTGAAGAGAAGCCGACGAAAGGACAAATCTTTTTGGGTGGCTTCAATGTCAGCAGAATCAAAGAGCGCCAAATACCATTAGTCCGCCGCAGTATCGGTGTTGTGTTCCAAGACTTCAAGCTGCTGCCGACGTTAACCGTTTTCGAAAATGTCGCATTTGCGATGGAAGTAATCGAGAGCAATCCGAAACAAATCAAGCCGCGCGTGATGGATGTTTTGGGTCTCGTAAAGCTCAAGCATAAAGCCAAAATGCTACCAAGCGAGCTGTCTGGTGGTGAGCAGCAACGGGTTGCCTTGGCGCGCGCATTGGTGAATAGTCCAGGAATTATTATCGCGGACGAGCCAACGGGGAACCTGGACCCAGAGACCTCTTGGGAAATCATGAAGCTTTTTGAAGAAATTAATCAGCGTGGAACGACAGTCGTTATGGCTACCCACAATAGAGAAATTGTAAACACCATGAGAAAACGGGTGGTTGCGATCGAAGCAGGCCAAATTGCCCGTGATGAGCAGAGAGGGGAATACGGTTATGAAGATTAGGACGCTGGGGCGCCATGTCCGTGAAGGGGTCAAAAACCTCGGGCGGAATGGCTGGATGTCGTTCGCTTCAATTAGTGCCGTGACCATTACTCTCTTTATCTTGGGAGTTTTCCTCATTCTGGCGATGAACGTCAATTACTTTGCGCAAACCGTGGAAAAGCAGGTAGAAATCCGCGTCTTCATGGACTTGCTGGCGACAAAAGAAAACATCACACAGGTTGAGAACAACATCAAGAAGCTTCCGCAAGTGGAGTCTGTGTCATTTGTTCCGAAAGACGAAGGACTAAAGAAATTTAAAGAGAGCCTTGGTGAAAAAGCGTATTTGTTTGAAGGATTGGAGGAAAGCAATCCTCTGCCAGATGCGTTTACCGTAAAAACGAAGCAACCGCAAGACACTGCTGCTGTTGCTGCTCAAATTAAAAATATCCAGTATGTCAAAAGCCTAACCTACGGGGAAGGCACTGTGGACAAACTGTTTTCCTTGACAGGAGCAGTTCGTAATGTCGGGATTGCCTTTATTATTGGACTTGGTTTTACCGCGATGTTCTTGATTGCCAACACGATTAAGCTGACAATTGTGGCACGTCGCAGAGAGATTGAAATCATGAAGCTGGTTGGTGCCACGAACTGGTTTATCCGTTGGCCATTCTTTGTGGAAGGGCTCATGATGGGTGTGGCAGGGGCATTGATTCCGACCATTATGTTAATGGTTGGGTATTACTACCTCCTAGATGCCATTCACTCCAGTTTTGAAGCTTCCCAACTGTTTAAACTGTTGCCGCTATTCCCGCTCGTGTATCAAGTTGCGTTGGCTTTGCTGGCGATTGGTGCATTCATCGGGATTTGGGGAAGTTTGGTGTCCGTACGTCGATTCTTGCGAGTTTAATAATTTGAAGAGCGTGGGAGGAGTATCATGAGAAAGAGAATCCTGCTAGCACTCGTAATCACTGGGCTTGTAGTCGGTACTGTGCTCCCGACAAATGTGAGCTTGGCAGCGCCTAGTAAGGCTTCTTTGGACAAGATTAATCGAGAGCTAAAAGAAATCCAAAAGAAGAAGAAAAGCCAGCAGCAGCAAATGAAGAAGACAGAAGAACAGATCAATGTCGTGCAAAAAGAGAAAAAGGGCTTGGAAACGCAATTGATGCAAATCGATTTGCGTCGCAACGATACACAGAAAAAGCTGGACAAGCTTGAGCAGCAAATGGATGATACCAAGGAAAAAGCAGCAAACGCGCAGGATAAGCTGGATGAGGCAAAGGATCGCGTGGCGAAAAGGGATGCCTTGCTCAGAACACGTGTGACTTCCATGTACGAACGCGGTACGATCTCCTATTTGGATGTCCTTCTCGGTTCCTCTGACTTTGGGGACTTTTTGACGCGTATGCAGGCCTTGCAGCTTATTTTGGAGCAGGACACGCGTATTTTAGAGGATAACATTCGCGATAAGGAAACCATCGAGACCAAAAAGAAAGAAATTGATCATCAACTGACTGTGTACGCTGGGATGTTCGATGAGGCTGAGGAGCTCAAAGTCGAATTGGACAAGCAGTACAAGCAAAGTTTAGTGGTCAAGGCTGAACTAGATAAAAAAGAATCTGCTCTTGAAGTGGATTTGGAGCAGTATGGGCAGGAGCTTTTGGCTATCACCAAACAAGAAGCAGCCAAATATTCGGAGCGAGTACGTGCACTGAGCGCATCCAGTACAGGCTACAAGGGTGGAAAGTTTGGTTTGCCTGTGGCAAGTGGGCAATTCCGCTTCACTTCAGGCTTCGGAGTGCGGTCAGACCCGTTTACAGGCCGTTCAGCTGGGCATAATGGTGTAGATATGGCAGCACGGAAGGGAACCCCAATTTTGGCTGCGGCTGACGGAATTGTTCTCTTTGCAGGATATAACGGCGGCTTCGGGAATACAGTAATGATCAAGCATAACGCAGAATATACCACTCTGTACGGTCATATTCGCGAGGGAGGTATCAAGGTTTCTGTTGGGCAATCCGTATCGAGAGGTCAAAAGATCGCAGAGGTAGGATCAACAGGTCGCTCAACCGGAAATCACGTACACTTTACCGTCTATAAAAATGACGTAGCAGTTAACCCAATGCCGTACTTGAAGTAGACCCTCGTGCGACCAGACAAATATTGTGAACGGAACATGCATACACTAGCAGCATATCTTTTTCCGGTAGCACAAAGGATGGTGACGTAACAGTGAGATGGAAAGGACGTACCGTAATCGCGCTTGTACTCATCTCCATGGTAGCCAGTAGTTTTGTTACGATGGCGATCATGAAGACATCGGCTAGCGCCAGTTCGAGTCAAGGTGGGGCTTTAACAGCATCCAGCATGGCGCTGTTTTCTGGAAGCGGAGATTATCCGAAAGAGTTCCAGAAGCTGTACGAGGCGTTTTCAGCAATCAAGAAAGATTACATCCAAAATGTCACCACTGAGCAGTTAGTAGAGGGTGCAATTGGCGGAATGGTCGGGTCGCTTGAAGATCCGTATAGTGATTACATGGACCCTCGCTCTGCTGAGGAGTTCACATCTACCCTACACTCGACTTTCCAAGGGATTGGTACAGAGGTAACGATGCAAAATGGTCGAGTAACGGTTGTTTCCCCATTCAAAAACTCCCCAGCGGAGCGTGCGGGGCTACGTCCAAACGACCAAATTTTGAGCGTAAATGATGAATCCCTTGAAGGATTGGACCTGCATCAGGCAGTGACGAAGATTCGTGGTCCAAAAGGAACGAAGGCGGTTCTCAAAGTAGTGAGAGCCGGAGTACCAGAGCCTCTCACCATTGTGTGTGTACGTGACGATATTCCGATTGAGACGGTAAACAGTCAGATTATCGAGAAGAACGGTGTTAAAGTAGGGGTAATCAACCTTACCCAATTCTCTACAGACACAGCTAAGCACTTCAAAGAACAGCTGGCTGCTCTTGAGCAGAAGGGGATTGGCGGTCTGGTAATTGACGTTCGAGGCAATCCGGGCGGGTATTTGCTGGCTGTGAAAGAAATCGGTGAAGTCCTCGTACCGAAAAAAGGCAAGATCGTACAAATCGAGTATGGAAATGGCGGACAGCAAAAAGAAGAGTATTTCTCGACTACAGAAGCTGCCAAGCCTTATCCAATCTCAGTACTGATTAATGGCGGAAGCGCCAGTGCATCGGAGATTCTCGCGGGTGCTCTGCGAGATAGCGGCAACTACAAGCTGGTCGGTGAGAAGACCTTTGGTAAAGGAACCGTTCAGAGTACCATGGAAATGAACGACAAGAGCCAATTAAAGCTGACGATTGCCAAGTGGATCACACCGAGTGGGGATTGGGTCCATAAAAAAGGTATTAAGCCAGACTTTGAAGTCAAGCAACCTGATTATTTCAACGCAACTCTGCTGCCGGCAGATAAAGTATTGCAGCGCGACATGGCTGGTACTGACGTGAAAAACCTGCAGCTCATCCTGAAAGGCTTGAATCTGTCTCCAGGACGAGAAGATGGCTATTTTGATGAAAAGACAGAGGAAGCAATCAAGCAGTTCCAAACCTCCAGCAAGCTTGAGGTAACTGGCAAAGTAGATGCGAAGACACGCTCTTCGCTGGAAGAAAGTCTCCGTAAAACGATGACGAAGCCAGAGAATGATCTACAATTGCAAAAAGCTCTGGATGTAGTCACGGGCAAGTAATGAATAATCAAGAAAATGGAAGCAGGTAATTCCCTGCTACCCGTAGAAATGATAACCACGGCAAATCAAATGCCGTGGTTTTTCTTTCCTTTAGTTGAGGTGAGGCAATTGGCGATACAGGCAGATATGCTTACCATTGCATATGGCTTTGCCGCATTTTTTATCAATCCTGTCTTCTATCTCTTTCTGGTTTTTATTTATTTGCATTATCGCAGACAGATGAATCTGGAAAGACAGCTTTTTTCTGCACGCATTCAGTCCCCCTTGCTCTCAACGATACGGGCTGTAGGGATGGGCTTGGTGGGAGGCTTGCTGATTTCTCTTCTTAGTGCAGGACTCGGCGTGGTCGTGCAAGCACAGGATTTGTGGATACTATGGGGATTGGCGCTCATCTTGGCGCTGATTCGTTTACGATTTCTCTGTTTCGCATATGCTGCCGGGATTTTGGCGATTTTACACGCGATCACACTGGTTATTCCACCGGTTACGGATGTTCCAGGATTAAGCTATATCTGGGAAATGATTCGTCAGGCGAAACCATTGCCATTGCTTGCGTTAGTTGCGATCATGCATCTAATTGAAGCGATGCTCGTACGCTGGAATGGCGGGCGGGACGCTTCTCCACTGTTCGTGGAAGGGCAGCGTGGTCGGATTGTCGGTGCCTATTTGCTTCATTCTTTTTGGCTGACCCCAGCCGTGCTGTTCGTACAGATGGAGCCAGGTGCTATCAGTGGTGCGTTGTATCCGGGGTGGCCGTTCTTTTCGCCCGAGGCTGCTTCATTCGGACTAATGCTTCTGCCCACAGTGACGGGATTCTCTGATATGACGCAAACGATGACTCCGTATAGAAAAGCAACGCAGGTTGCAAAAAATTTGACGCTGTATGCGCTCATTTTGTTGGGATTGTGTGCTCTGACTGTATGGTTTTATCCGTTGATCATGCTGACCGCGATCTTTGCACTATTCGGTCATGAGGCGCTGTTTTTCTGGAGTCAGTATCAAGAAAGAAAGCGTACGCCTTATTTCATCCAGTCTTCGCGCGGCGTAAAAGTAATGGGTGTCATTCCGGGAACGAGAGCAGAGGAAATCGGCATTACGCCCGGTGAGATTATCGTGAAAGTAAATGGCATTTCGGTGCGGGAAAAAGAAGATTTATATCCAGCACTACAAGCCAATCCTGCCTTTTGTAAAATGGAAGTACTCACGCATGAAGGTGAGCTGAAGTTCGTACAGTGTGCGGTCTATGCGGGCAATCATCACCAACTGGGGATCATTGTGGTTCCAGATGCCAATACCCGTGCATTTGTTGATTTGAAACGCGCCAGTGTAGTCGAGCTGATCAAGCAAAAGCTGGAGAAGTTGAATGTAGGAGCATAAGGATAGTTGGGAGAAGGTATGCAGGCAAACGTGCATACCTTCTTTTTTTCGAGATAAGCTTGTCCAATGGGAAACTTACTGGTAGCTGTTGCGTCTCAATGTAGGAGGAAAAAAGAGGGAGTGGGTTCGGTGTTGAAGGTAAAAAGAACGGTCTCGTGGTTTTTGTCGGGTACATTAGCTGCTGCCACGGTTTTTGCCGCACCCTTATCAGGAGCAGGCGCAACCACAACTATGACCGTAGCACAGGCCCAATCGGTTGTAGCTGTACCGATGCATGTGACGAAAGGTGTCCAAAAGCTAGTCAAGCTTTTGCCGGAGCTGTCTTCGCGCTTTGTCGTTTACGGTGGCGATGTAGATGGACCTGGCGTTAGCGGGGTAGTGGTCACGTTTGCACAGTCTGCTGCTGAGGCTGAATCGTCCATGGATGATGCGATTTTTGACGGACAGACAGGGGAGTTGCTCCGACTGAATCTTACCCCGAAAGCAGCAACAAAGCCTGCCTACCCGACTGAGCAGCAAGCCAAAGCACGTGCGCTGGCTTTTGTCGCTGGATTGCAGGGGACTGGCACAGGAAACACCTATCAAGCGAGAGAGGTTTATAAAAATAAGGATTTATTGACGGTTCGGCTGGTGCGAGTCCTGAATAATGTGGTGCTCGATGACGATTATGATTGTCTCGTCAGTTTTGATGCATCGGGAAGAATCGTTTGGTTTTCCACGTTTGATGGCAGGCTATACGAAAAAGTAAGTCCCTCTTCCCTCCCATCTCCGCAGCGTGTCATCTCCTCCGAACAAGCTGTACGAAAGTGGCAAGAAAGCCGACCATTAGAGCTTGTTTATTTATTGCCCATTCATAATCAAAGCGAACAGGTAGAAGCAAAGCTCGCTTATGTCCTGAAAAATGGAATCATAACGCAACAACATACAGGTAGTGCATTGGATGCCTTCAGTGGCAAACGTTTGGTAACAACGAATTCCCGATCGACAATCAACCCGGCTCAGAACATCAATGTGACTGGAACAGGTGAGAAGTGGGTAGCGCAAACAGAGGCACAAGCGCGTGATTTGTTACGCATATTGTTTAGACTGGAAACAGAAAAGCTGCCGCTGTCCATCTACGAGGCGAGTTACGATAATGGTCCAGCCCTTCGCTATTTCATATGGGGGAATTTTGGTGAGGGGGTTTCCGATGCTGACAAGATATCTCGAATGGCTACCTTTCCTGAGGGAAGCACTAACGGTGAGCAGCATCATCTCCTCGTGACGGATGCAAAGACTGGTGAACTGCTTGCATTTTCCACAGAGGTGAACAATCCACAATGGTCTAATGTGAAAACGGATAAAAAGCGGGATCGGATGGAAGCGGATAAGCTTTTAAAAAGACTGACTCCGTCTGGAAACAATCAGATCCAAATAACGGAGGATGGAGATGAAAGGTACACCTCGATCATAGCTGATCCCCTTGTGAACGGCATTCCAGTTTATGGGGTCAATCAGAGTGTGGAGAACGGGATGTATACGATTCGGATCGATTCATGGACGGGTACATGGGATCAGGTGAGCATAAACAAACCGGCCAGTGTCAAATACCCGGCCCGTTCTCAAGCCCTTAAAGAACAAGTGGCCATGACCCGATTACTGCAAACCTATCCACTTGAGCTGACCTATATCCACCAGCCAGATTATAAGAAAAACACGATTGCCTGGAAGCTCGGCTATGACCTTTCGTTTCGCCAAACTCGCTCGCATTGCTTCTGCGGGGGAGAATCTAAAGTAGATGATACATTTTATGTGGATGCGATAACCGGAAAAGTGATCGTAAACGAATAGGAACTTGAAAAGAAAAAGCCGCCTTCTCCGATTTCGAAGATGTGCGGCTTTTTGGATAGGATTCTAGGCAGTTGCTTCGAATCCTGTGATTTGATTGAGAGCGACTTTCTTATCATCCTTGAGGACGAATTCAACGACTCCGTTTTTCATGCTGACAGCTTTGACCACTCCGGAAAGAGGAGTATTGGTAGTAGTGCCATCCGGGTTTGTCTGAGACTGGTTGTACGTGATGTTGTAGCCGATCATTTGCGCATAGGCAAGGGAGTTGCCCATTGTTCTGTTTTCAGGTTTCACCGTCATGCCAACGATTTCTTCGGCTTTTACGGTTGATCCATTATCCAGTTGGAATTGTGCGGTACCGTTTTTGGTGGTAAAGCCAGTGATGACGCCATTCAAGATTTCATCAACCTTGGAAATGTCGTTTTTGGTATCTGGATTGCCGTCCCGGTCGACTTCCTTTGTTACTTTATAGGAAATCTCACGACCGATCATTTCCATGTACTTCACGCTGTTGTCGAGCGTATTGCCAGCCAGACCTTGCGATTCCAATCCGGAGACGTCTGCCAGCGGAATCGGTGTCGATTCGCCTGCGATACGGAAGTAGATTTTGCCTTGATCCATGTAGACGGCATCAAGTACGCCTTCTTTCTTCTCCGTCTTAGTTTCTCCCGTCATCTCGTCTTTTGTAGTGAGGGAATACGAAGCAGTACGACCTACCAGCTTTTCATACTTATCCAAAGTGACCATGCTGTTGTTCGATTGTTCCATCAGCGTGGTCATTTTTGTGATTTTTTCTACCATGGTCAGCATACTTGTTTGCTGGATGAACTGAGAGTTGTCCATGGGGGACATAGGATCCTGATGCTTTAACTGCTCCAGCATGAGCTTCATAAAGGCATTTTGGTCGAGCTCCGTGCTGAATTCCTTTTTGCCTTTATAGCTCATATGCGGTTGTATATAAGGGTTATTTTTGACGGTTGTTCCGTTATCTGACATGTCAATCCTCCCTGAAGGTGGCGAGTCTATCTGCGTATGTTTGTACTTCCTTCATCTTATATCGGAAAAATCGGTGGAAAGATGAAGACAAACGTTTGTTCGAATTTTGGGCTTAAACTAGCCGGAATTGTGTTATAATGGAAGTAGAAACAGTCATGCTATGAGGAGATGAACGAGGGAATGGAGCGTTTTGAATTGGTATCGGAGTTTCAACCGTCCGGTGACCAGCCAACCGCCATTGCCGAGCTGGTGGCAGGGTTACAGGCTGGTAAGCGACACCAGACATTGCTGGGTGCGACGGGAACGGGAAAGACTTATACGGCTGCCCAGGTAATTGCTCAGGTGAACAGGCCAACACTCGTGATGGCACACAACAAAACTCTGGCCGCTCAGCTTTGTGCAGAGTTTAAGGAGTTTTTCCCGAACAACGCGGTGGAATACTTCGTCAGCTACTACGATTACTATCAACCCGAAGCATACATTCCCCAATCGGATACGTTTATTGAAAAAGACTCGAGCATCAATGAGGAGATCGACAAGCTCCGTCACTCGGCTACCAGTGCGCTGTTTGAACGCCGAGATGTGATCATCGTTGCCTCCGTCTCCTGCATTTACGGATTGGGTTCGCCCGAGGAGTATCGGGAGCTGCTCTTGTCTTTGCGTGTTGGTATGGAAACAGGACGGGACGAGATATTGCATCGTCTGGTCGATATCCAGTACACACGCAACGACATCAACTTCACGCGCGGTACGTTCCGTGTGCGGGGTGACGTCGTGGAGATTTTCCCTGCCTCAGAGAGTGAGCAGGCGATTCGCGTTGAGTTTTTTGGAGATGAAATTGAGCGGATTACTTCGATTGACGTGCTGACCGGCGAAATTTTGGGACAGCGTGATCACATTGCCATCTTCCCTAAATCTCACTATGTGACACGCGAGGAGAAAATGAAGCTGGCTGTCCAAAGCATTGAGGCCGAGCTGGAAGAAAGACTGAAAGAATTCCGTGATGCGGGCAAGCTCCTAGAAGCACAGCGACTGGAGCAACGCACACGGTACGATATTGAGATGATGATGGAGATGGGCTTTTGCTCCGGAATCGAAAACTACTCGCGCCATCTGACGGGACTGCCTGCCGGGCATGCTCCGTATACCTTGCTGGATTACTTCCCAGAAGATTTTATCGTCATGATGGATGAGTCGCATATGACCTTGCCACAGGTGCGAGGGATGTATAACGGTGACCGCGCACGGAAGGATGTACTGGTCGAACATGGATTCCGTCTGCCCTCTGCACGCGATAACCGCCCACTCAAGTTCGAGGAGTTTGAAGCAAAGCTAAAACAAGCGATCTACATTTCGGCTACACCTGGTCTTTATGAGCTGGAGCACAGTCCGGAAATGGTGCAGCAGGTGATTCGTCCGACAGGCTTGATTGATCCAACGGTTACGGTACGTCCGATCAAAGGACAGATTGATGATTTGATTGGCGAAATTCAAGCCACGATTGCGAAAAATGAGCGAGTTCTCGTCACGACTCTGACGAAGAAAATGTCTGAGGATTTGACGGACTATCTGAAAGAAATCGGAATCAAGGTCCGCTATCTTCACTCGGATATTAAAACGATTGAGCGGATGCAGATTTTACGCTCATTGCGTTTAGGTGAGTTTGATGTACTGGTCGGGATCAACCTCTTGCGGGAAGGTCTGGACTTGCCGGAAGTATCACTCGTGGCGATTTTGGATGCAGACAAGGAAGGCTTCCTTCGCAATGAGCGCTCGTTGATTCAGACAATCGGTCGGGCTGCGCGGAACGCTGAGGGACGCGTTATCATGTACGCGGACAAAATGACAGATTCGATGGCCTCTGCGATTCGAGAGACAGAACGTCGTCGATCCATTCAGATGGCATACAATGAGGAGCACGGCATCACGCCGCAAACAGTGAAAAAGTCCGTCCGCGAAGTAATCGAGGCTACCAAGGTAGCGGAGGAAAAAGCGGATTACTTACCACATGCAGACTTCAAAAAAATGCCGAAGAAGGATCGCGTGGCTGTCATAGAACGTATGGAAGAAGAAATGAAAGAAGCGGCACGCAACCTCATGTTCGAGCGTGCGGCCGAATTGCGTGATTTGATTCTTGAGCTGAAGGCGGAACTCTAAGGAGAGGTTTTTTTTCATGCCATTAGAACATATTGTCGTAAAGGGTGCACGTGCCCACAATTTGAAAAATGTTGATGTAGTCATTCCGAGGGACAAATTCGTCGTTCTGACGGGTTTGTCCGGCTCGGGTAAGTCTTCGCTTGCTTTTGACACAATTTACGCAGAGGGACAACGACGCTATGTCGAGTCTTTGTCTGCATACGCCCGCCAATTTCTCGGGCAAATGGACAAGCCGGACGTGGATTCGATTGAGGGACTTTCCCCTGCAATCTCGATTGACCAGAAAACGACCAGCCGCAACCCTCGCTCTACAGTAGGAACGGTTACGGAAATCTACGACTATTTGCGCCTTTTGTATGCGCGTGTCGGTAGAGCGGTTTGCCCGGAGCATGGCATCGAGATCCAATCCCAGACTATTGAACAAATGGTCGATCGACTATTGGAGTATCCTGAGCGCACGAAAATGCAGATTCTAGCTCCTATGGTGCAAGGACGCAAGGGAGAGCATGTCAAGCTGCTGGAGGACATCCGCAAGCAAGGCTTTGTCCGCGTGCGGGTCAATGGTGAAATTACCGATTTGTCCGAAGACATCAAGCTGGAAAAGAACAAGAAGCATAACATTGAGGTTGTCGTTGACCGGATCGTCGTGAAGCCGGATGTACAGGCGCGTCTCGCAGATTCCTTGGAAACGGCACTTCGTTTAGCAGATGGCAAGGTCATCGTCGATGTGATGGAGCAAGAAGAGCTGCTGTTCAGTGAAAAGCATGCTTGTCCGGTATGCGGATTCTCCATTGGAGACCTGGAGCCGCGGATTTTCTCCTTTAACAGCCCATTTGGTGCTTGCTCAGAGTGCGACGGATTAGGTGTCAAACTGGAGGTCGACCCGGATATGGTCGTTCCGGATGCGACGAAGACGCTCGATGACGGGGCGATTGGCGCATGGGAGCCGAAGACTTCGACGTACTATCAACAATTGTTGGAATCAGCTTGCCGCCACTTTAACATTCGAATGGATGTGCCATATGAGGAGCTTACGGCAGCGCACCGACAAATCTTGATGTACGGTAGTGAAGGCGAAAAAATTCACTTCCGCTATGAGAACGAATTCGGGCAAGTACGCGAGGCAGTCGTTCCGTTCGAGGGTGTCGTCATCAATCTGCAACGACGTCATCTGGAGACCAGCTCGGATTACATCCGCGAGCAAATTGAAGGATTTATGAGCCAAAAGGCGTGTCCTGTCTGCAAAGGCCAACGTTTGCGTCAGGAGAGCTTGGCGGTTAAGATCGGGGAGCGTAGCATTTCCGAGCTGACTACGCTGTCGATTCTCGATGCACATCAGTTTGTCGATGGCCTGGAACTGACAGAGCGGGAAACAAAGATTGCGAACCTGATCGTAAAAGAAATCAAGGCAAGACTGAACTTCTTGATTGATGTCGGACTGGATTACTTGACGCTGAGCCGTGCGGCGGGAACACTGTCCGGGGGAGAAGCGCAGCGGATTCGACTGGCTACGCAGATCGGTTCTAGTCTGATGGGCGTTCTCTACATTTTGGATGAGCCGAGTATTGGATTGCATCAGCGGGATAACGCGCGTCTGATCAAGACGTTGGAGCATATGACCAAGCTGGGGAATACATTGATCGTCGTCGAGCATGACGAAGATACGATGATGGCCTGCGATTACATTATCGATATTGGCCCGGGCGCTGGCATACATGGCGGTCAAATCGTAGCGGCAGGAACTCCGGATGAAGTCATGAAGGACCCTAATTCCTTGACGGGTGCCTATTTGAGTGGGCGCAAATTCATCCCTGTTCCTATGGAGCGTCGCAAGCCTTCGGACAAATGGATCAAGATTGAGGGCGCGAAGGAAAACAACCTGAAAAACGTCACTGCGAAGCTTCCTCTTGGCGTTTTTGTTGCCGTAACAGGTGTATCTGGCTCAGGAAAAAGTACGCTGATCAATGAAATCTTGCAAAAGACACTGGCTCGCGATTTGAATAGGGCAAAGGTGAAGCCAGGTGAGCATCGGCGCATCCTGGGACTGGAGCATCTGGACAAGGTGATCGACATCGACCAATCTCCAATTGGACGTACACCACGTTCCAATCCGGCGACATATACAGGTGTCTTTGACGATATTCGCGACTTGTTTGCTTCTACCAACGAAGCCAAAGTGCGCGGCTATAAAAAAGGTCGCTTTAGCTTTAACGTCAAGGGTGGCCGTTGTGAAGCGTGCAGTGGTGACGGGATCATTAAAATTGAGATGCACTTTTTGCCGGATGTGTATGTGCCTTGCGAAGTTTGCCATGGCAAGCGCTACAACCGCGAGACGCTCGATGTGAAGTACAAAGGCAAGAGCATTGCTGATGTTTTGGAAATGACGATCGAGGATGGTGTAGAGTTTTTCCGCAATCTGCCGAAGATTGAGCGCAAGCTGCAGACCATCGTAGACGTAGGATTAGGATATATGAAGCTTGGGCAGCCTGCTACCACCCTCTCTGGCGGGGAAGCACAACGCGTGAAGCTAGCCTCTGAGCTGTATCGACGCAGCACAGGACGTACTCTGTACATTTTGGATGAGCCGACAACCGGTCTGCATACAGACGATATCGATCGTTTGCTGAAAGTACTGCAGCGATTGGTGGAAAACGGAGACACGGTGCTGGTCATCGAGCACAATCTGGATGTCATCAAAACGGTGGATTACATCGTGGATTTGGGACCAGAGGGTGGTACCCGTGGCGGAGAAATTGTCGGAACGGGTACACCAGAGGAAGTGGCAAAAATGGAGGGCTCCTACACGGGTATCTATTTGAAGCCAATTTTGGAACGCGATAAAGAACGGACGAATGCCAAGCTAGAGCAATTCGTTTCAAAGTAATCGAGAGACTGCCTCCCTGATTCAGGGGGGCATCTTTTCTAGGTGAACGCAAAGGGGGAGAAAAGATGGATTACGTGAAGGATTCTATTGCCGCACTACCTGCCGAGCTGGTGGCAGAAGCACAGAAGCGCTTTGATGGACAAGATCCTGCACACGATTGGCAGCATAATTTGCGTGTGATGGCAATGTGTGAGCGGATTGGCAACGAGGAAGGGGCAGATATGGAAGTGCTGCGCCTCGCTGCTTTGCTGCATGACATCGGGAGAGCAGAAGAACGGCAAACAGGAGAGTGCCATGCCGAAATCAGCGCAAGACTAGCAGGGGAATGGCTCGCCGAACGCAGTATGACGGAAGCCTTCATCTCACGTGTGCAGTCTGCGATTCTTGCCCATCGTTTTCGCAAAGAACGACCTCCACATACCCTAGAAGAAAAGGTCTTGTTTGATGCCGACAAGCTGGATTCGATTGGGGCTATTGGAGTAGCGCGGGTTTTTGCTTATACTGGGGTTATTAGGCAACCCATACAATCGGATGACCCCAATCAGCATACGCCTTATAAGGAATACACGTGGAAGCTGCAGCGCATCAAAGACATGCTTTTCACCAAGACTGCGCAGAAAGTCGCCGAAGACAGACATCGATTCATGACAACGTTTTTTGAACAATGGGAATGGGAAGTAAAAGGGATTCGCTAATTGTTGCGCGAAGGCCAGACTGTATAGGGGGAATACACCATGAGCCGCTGGATAATCAAAATGCTTTTAAATGGGGCCGCGCTGCTTTTGATCAGCAATTGGTTCCATTCCATTTATGTCGCGAATTTCACAGTAGCACTATGGGCTATATTGATTCTGGGGATGGTCAACACAGTGATTCGGCCGATTCTGCTGTTTTTTACTTTTCCCTTGCAAGTATTGACGATCGGTTTGTTCTGGTTTGTCATTAATGCCGTGACGTTTGCATTGACTGCCTACTTTATTGATGGATTTGAAGTGGGACCATGGCCTGATAACATTGGCACGGTCATCGTGGCAGCAGCACTGATGAGTATTTTTGGCTACCTCATTGAAGTTGTGGTAGGGACGAGAAAAGAAAAGAGGTAGTATGTTTGAAAAAGCCCCGTATTCTCTCAAACGAGTAGCGGGGTTTTTGGCTAATCAGGATGCTCGGTCTTATGAGGTTGTCGTAAGCACAAAGGTTTCGTTACAATAGAGACACAACCATAGGGACGGAAAATCCCATGTGAGGGGGAAGCTTCATGCGTAAGACGAATGTGAGCCATTTAGTGGATCATTTCAATATGACGATTTTGAGCGGGGAAGAGGGCTTGGGTCGTGAGATTACCGTAACGGATTTGAGTCGTCCGGGACTGCAGTTAGCCGGTTACTATTCGTACTTTGCGGAAGAGCGGATTCAATTGTTCGGTTTGACGGAAATCAACTTTTTTCAAACGCTGACTCCAGAGGAACGGCTGGAACGGATGAATTTTCTCATGCAAAGTCAGGTTCCTTGCTTCTGTGTGACCCGTAATCAGATGGTGCCTGAAGAGATGATTGACGTTTCCAATCGGTTGGGGGTACCTGTACTTCAGTCCCCTCTGGCAACTACGACGTTGGTCGGGAAAGTAACCAACTTCCTGGAGAATCGTCTTGCACCAACGACGACGATTCATGGGGTACTCACAGACATTTACGGCGTCGGTGTTTTGATTATGGGATCGAGCGGAATCGGGAAGAGTGAAGCTGCACTTGAGCTTGTAAAGCGCGGGCACCGACTCGTAGCAGATGACGCAGTGGAGATTAAGCAGACACAGGGGGGGCAGCTAAGCGGTAGCGCTCCTGAGCTGATTCAGCATCTCTTGGAAATCCGCGGTGTGGGGATTATCAACATTATGACGATGTTTGGTGCAGGTGCTGTGCGCAATGTGAAAAACATCGAGATGGTTGTCCAGCTAGAGTTGTGGGAGCCACATAAAATGTACGAGCGGTTGGGGCTCGATGAGGAAACATTGAAGATCATGGATACGGAAATTCCGATTATTACCGTTCCTGTTCGACCAGGACGAAACTTGGCAGTCATCATTGAGGTTGCAGCGATGAACTTCCGTCTGAAACGGATGGGTTATAACGCAGCGATGCACTTCACACGGAAACAGTCGAATGCCATTTTAGAAGATGCCGATTCTGACTTGTAGGAGAAAGAGACGCATATGAGGAAGACCACACGTTATCCCGTAAATGGGGTAAACCCGCTTTGGCACATGTATCGAACGGTAAGCTTCTGGAAAGTCATGAAAAATTTTATCGTCATCCAACTCTCTAGATATACGCCGATTGTTTCATGGAAGAACTGGATGTTTCGCACATTTTTGCGTATGGAAGTAGGGCAGCATAGTGCGGTTGCGTTGATGGTGATGATGGATATCATGTTTCCCGAGAAAATCAAGATCGGTCGTAATTGCGTGATCGGTTACAATACGACCATACTCGCCCATGAATATTTAATAGATGAATACCGTTTGGGAGAAGTGATTATTGAGGATGCTGTCCTGGTGGGGGCCAACACTACCATTTTGCCTGGGGTAACGATTGGAAAAGGGGCCATTGTCGCAGCGGGAACGGTTGTTCATAAAGATGTCCCGCCTGGTGCCTTTGTAGGTGGGAATCCCATGCAGCTCATTCGAATGAAAGCTTCAGAGGAAGAAGTCTTGTAGTGTCACTTCCATTATGTTCAGCCGTCAGGGGCTTATCCTGGCGGTTTTTTGTTTTGTGTTAAATTTTCCGACTATTCTTATCTTGGTTGACCTAAGATTCTCGACGTGGTAATCTTCTTCATAACACTTTAGTTTGTTACCATATTAGCATAGTAAAGCGAATGTGATGGAGGGAACAAAGATGGCAAAGCCGTTGGGATTTGAAAAGCCGCTCGGGATGCGGGACATACTGCCGGAATCACTGGCGAAGCAACGGCACTTGGAGCGGGAACTGCGGCAGTGTATCGAGAGATGGGGCTATGACGAAATATCCACACCCTCTCTGGAATACTTCGATACGGTAGGAGCCGCAAGTGCGACGCTGACAGATCGGATGTTTCGCCTCCTGGATAAACAAGGTCACACCGTAGTCCTGCGGCCGGACATGACGACGCCAATTGCGCGGGTTGTTTCCTCCCTTTATAAAGATATACCATTGCCGATTCGGTTGTATTATCAGGCAAATGTGTTTCGGGCACAAGAAAAGGAAGCGGGACGGAATGCGGAGTTTTCTCAAACCGGGATCGAGCTGATCGGAGATGCGTCTGTCGATGCGGATGCGGAAGCCATTGCGCTTGCGGTGGTTTGCTTGCGGGCAGCTGGTGTGGAAACGTTTCGGATTGCCATTGGACATGTCGATTTTGTAGACGGTCTTTTGGAGGAAGAGATTGAGGATGAGCCTATTCGCAATCAATTTCGCCAGTTTTTGTACGAGCGAGACTTCGTTGGCTTCCGGCAGCTACTCGCGACAGTAGACATTTCGACAGAGGCAAAAAGCCGATTGGAAGCCTTGTTACGGTTGCAAGGGGGAAAAGGGAAAATCGAGGTCGCCCGCAAACTGGCTGGCAACGGAAAGGCAGGGAGGGCAGTCGAGACGATTGCATCCTTGTGGGAGTCGTTAGAAGCCTATGGGGTGACAGAAGATTTGTTGATCGATTTCAATCTGATCATTAATTTGAACTACTATACAGGCGTCGTTTTTGAAGGATACGCTGCTGACTTGGGCTCCCCGCTATTGGGCGGAGGACGCTACGATCAATTGCTCTCCCAATTTGGGCGGGCTGCATCCGCTACAGGCTTTGCGATCAAGATGGATCGGCTGCTTCAGGTCACTCCTTCCGTAAAAAGGCAAGCACCTGCGCGCGTTTTGCTTGTTTACACGGAGGATTGCCGAGGCACCGCTTTGGCAGAGGCACAGCTATTACGTAAAGACGGGATCATAGTAGTGACACGTCTCGTCTCCAAGATAGATGAGAAACAGGTTGGACAAGAAGCGGGATTTACCAAGGTCATTTGCATGACACAACAGGAGGAGTAGGAGATGGCACTCACGAAAAACGACCAAAAACTGACGATCGCCATGCCAAAAGGGCGGATTTTTGAAGAGGCCGTTCACTTTCTCCAGCAGGCTGGCTTGCAGGTCACTGCGGATCTACAAGATTCGCGCAAACTGATTATCCCTGTGGAAAATGCCAAGCTCGAATTCATTATGGCGAAGCCTACCGATGTTCCTACTTATGTCGAGTATGGGGTGGCTGACGTTGGCGTGGTCGGCAAGGATGTGTTATTGGAAGAAGAACGAGATGTTTACGAGCTGTTGGATTTGCATATCGGCTATTGTCGCATGATGGTAGCGGGTCTGCCAGATTGGAAACCGACGGAAGCCCTGCGTGTTGCGACGAAATATCCGAAGATTGCGTCACGTTATTTTCGTGAGCAGGGACAGCAGGTTGAGGTAATCAAGCTAAATGGTTCAGTGGAGCTTGCGCCGATGATTGGCCTGGCTGACCGTATAGTGGATATTGTTTCGACAGGGAGGACATTGCGGGAAAATGGCTTGGTCGAACTGGAGAGCATCTGTGAAATTACGACGAGGCTCATTGCCAATCGAGCCAGCTATCGGATGAAAAGTGAAGCGGTGGATGAGATCGCCGGAAAGTTTTTAGAGGTCATTCCTCGCGGGAACTAGAGAAGAAGGGGAGACAGCTATGCGTATCATGTCAGCCAGCCAGTATGAAGGGAAACGATCGGTAGACGCTGGAACGAGAGAACAGCAAGAAGCGGTGAAGGCAATCCTCACCTCGGTTCGCCAGCAAGGTGACGAGGCGTTGCGCTATTACACAGAGCGATTTGATCGTGTGCTTCTACAAAACTTCCGTGTGAGCGAAGGAGAATTTGCAGAAGCAAGTGAGCTCGTTTCTTCACAAGTCAAAGCGGCATTGGAAGAAGCAGCCGAAAACATTCGGACGTTCCATGAGCGACAAGTGCGCCAGTCCTGGTTTACTACCAAAGAAAGCGGCACATTGCTGGGCCAACTAATACGTCCATTGCAGCGCGTAGGGTTGTATGTTCCAGGCGGAACGGCAGCTTATCCATCCAGCGTATTGATGAATGCCATCCCTGTCAAAATTGCAGGTGTTCCTGAAGTCGTCATTACAACACCTCCAGGAGCGGATGGGAAAATCAATCCGGCGATACTCGTTGCAGCTCAAATTGCAGGTGTGACTGAGATATACAAGGTAGGCGGGGCTCAGGCGATTGCAGCATTGACCTACGGGACGGAACAAATCAAGTCAGTCGATAAAATCGTTGGCCCCGGTAATATTTTCGTAGCACTGGCAAAGCGAGAAGTATTCGGATTGGTCAGTATCGACATGGTGGCAGGGCCTAGCGAAATTGCGGTGATCGCAGATGAGACAGCCAACCCGCGTTACGTCGCGGCAGACCTGCTGTCTCAAGCCGAGCATGATCCGATGTCAGCCGCTGTATTGGTTACGACATCGCAAACGTTGGCGGAGCAGGTGTCACAGGAAGTAGAGCGACAGCTTGCCGATCTTCCACGCAAATCGATTGCAGAAGCGGCAATACGCGACTACGGGGCTATTTTACTCGTCGCCGATTTAGAAGAAGGTTTTGCTGTCATTAATCGTATCGCACCCGAGCATTTGGAAATCATGGTGGCGGAGCCGTTTGAGCATCTCGGAAAAGTGGAAAATGCAGGTGCGATTTTCCTCGGCCCATACAGTTCAGAGCCAGTCGGCGATTATTTTGCTGGTACCAATCATGTGATTCCTACGAATGGAACGGCGCGATTTTCCTCGCCATTATCCGTCGATGATTTTATCAAGAAGTCGAGTGTTGTTTCCTACAGCAAGCGAGATTTGCGGGAAAATGGACATAAAATTGTGGCGCTGGCAGAGCAGGAAGGATTGTCTGGGCACGGTCGAGCGATCCTTGCGCGTTTGCGAGATTTTGAGACCGAAGAGCAGGAGAGTGAAAAGAGATGAGTGAAGGGAAACAACGTGCAGCACAGATCGAACGCAATACGAATGAGACGCAGATCGCGCTTTCCTTTGCTGTAGACGGTGCGGGTGAGAGCAAGCAAAACTCAGGTGTACCATTTTTGGATCATATGCTAGACCTGTTTACCCGACATGGACATTTCGACCTGACTGTAAAGGCAAAGGGAGATATCGAAATCGATTATCACCACACGGTAGAGGATATCGGGATTTGTCTTGGGCAAGCTCTGCGGGAAGCGTTGGGAGACAAAAGAGGCATCAAGCGCTATGGAAATGCGTTTGTCCCGATGGATGACGCGCTCGCACAGGTCGTCATTGATATCAGTAACCGTCCTCATCTGGAATATCGGGCTACGTACCCGACGAATATGGTTGGTCAGTTTCCGACGGAGCTGGTGCACGAATTTTTATGGAAACTCGCACTGGAGGCGCGGATCAATCTTCATGTGGTCCTGCACTACGGTCACAATACGCACCACATGATCGAGGCGATTTTCAAAGCGCTGGGCCGTGCATTGGATGAAGCGACGACGATCGATCCGCGTGTAAAAGGGGTCCCGTCAACAAAAGGGGTTTTGTAACATGATCGGTATCATCGATTACGGCATGGGGAATCTGTACAGCTTGAGCAAGGCGCTGGAAAGATTGGGCTATTCGTATGAATTCGTCTCTCAAGCAGAGCGTCTGCAAGAATATAGCGGGTTGATTTTGCCGGGGGTTGGGGCGTTCGGAGATGCTATCGCCAATATACGTGAGCTTGGATTAGAGCAAGCAATCAAAGGATACGCAGCAATAGGTCGTCCGATCTTGGGCATTTGTCTCGGCATGCAGCTTTTATTTGAGCAAAGTGCGGAGCATGGCGAGCATACGGGCTTGGGGTTGCTCGGTGGTGAGGTTGTTCGTTTTCGCGGGGATTACAAGGTACCGCACATGGGCTGGAACCAACTGATGATCAAGCAAAAGCAACCGTTACTAAACGGTGTGCAGGATGGCGATTACGTCTATTTTGTCCACTCGTATCATGTCTTGTGCGAGCCTGATGTCTTGCTTGCGACGAGTGACTATCACCAGGAGGTCACAGCCATTGTAAATCGTGACAACGTATACGGTATGCAGTTTCATCCGGAAAAGAGCGGAGAGACAGGAATGCTGCTGCTGCGCAACTTTGCCGTTCAATGCGAGGGGGTTTTGACATGAGCTTTATTGTTTATCCGGCGATCGATATTCGCGGGGGCAAGTGTGTTCGACTTTTCCAAGGAGATTACGGGCAAGAGACAGTGTACGCTGATTCACCGCTCGCGATGGCGAAACGCTGGGTAGAGCAAGGTGCGTCCTGGGTTCATCTCGTAGATTTGGACGGAGCAAAGGAAGGCAAGCCTGTAAATGCAGCGATCATCAAGGAGATAGCGCGCTCGATCCCTGTACCCGTGCAGGTTGGGGGCGGCATTCGGACAGAAGAGCAGATCGCGGACTATTTGGAGGCGGGCGTCGCCCGAGTGATAGTCGGTACTGCTGCTATCGAAGACGAGCCTTTTACGAAGCGAATTCTTCAAAACGATGGAGACAAGATTGCGATTGGTCTGGACTGCCGGAATGGACTGGTGGCTACCAGAGGTTGGTTGACCACGACAGATGTGCAAGCGACAGAGCTTGCCAAGCGGTTGGTTACGTATGGCGCGGAGACGTTTATTTATACCGATATCGCCCGTGATGGCACGATGACAGGACCGAATGTAGAAGAAATTGCAGCCTTGGCGATGGCTACAGGAAAATCGGTGATAGCTTCGGGAGGTGTCAGCCAACTGGACGACTTGTTGACGCTGGCTACCCATGCTTCGGACGGAGTCTCTGGCGCCATTGTTGGCAAAGCACTCTACACGGACGCTTTTACATTGGAAGAAGCGCTCCAGCGTATGGAGGGGCGTGAATCCTATGCTGGCTAAACGAATCATCCCGTGTCTCGATGTAAAAGACGGACGGGTGGTAAAAGGCGTGCAGTTCGTCGGACTTCGCGATGCAGGAGACCCGGTTGAACTGGCAAAAAAGTATAGCGACGAGAGAGCAGACGAGCTGATCTTTCTCGATATTTCTGCGTCCCATGAAGGACGCAAGACAATGGTGGATGTCATCGAAAAAACGGCCGCAAACATTACGATTCCTTTCACGGTTGGCGGTGGCATTAATAGTGTCGACGATATGAAAAGGATTTTGCGTGCGGGTGCGGATAAAATCTCGTTGAATACAGCGGCTGTTTTGCGCCCGGAATTGATCCGCGAGGGAGCGACAGTCTTTGGCTCACAATGTATCGTCGTGGCGATCGATGCGAGACGTGTCGGGGAAGATCGCTGGGAAGTGTATACCCACGGTGGACGGAATGCGACGGGTACGGACGTCATCCGCTGGGCACAGGAGGCAGAAGCGCTGGGAGCGGGTGAAATTCTTTTGACCAGCATGGACGACGATGGGGAAAAGAAAGGCTTTGGCCTCGAATTGACCAAGCGGGTATCAGAGGAGGTTGGAATTCCGGTCATTGCTTCTGGTGGAGCGGGCTTGAGGGAGCATTTTTACGATGTGCTGACGCAAGGAAAGGCAGACGCCGCCCTCGCCGCTTCTATTTTTCACTATGACGAGACGTCGATTCAATCAGTCAAAGAGTATTTGCAAACCAAAGGAGTTGTCGTACGACCATGACAGGAGCAGAAGCGTTTGCCGTGGAAAAATTGCGTTTTGACGAAAAGGGTTTGATCCCTGTCATCGTGCAGGATGCCGGAAGCAAGACGGTCTTGACGCTTGCCTATATGAATGAAGAATCGTTACAAAAGTCATTGGCGACCAAAGAAACATGGTTTTGGAGCCGTTCCCGACAACAATTGTGGCACAAGGGCGAGACCTCGGGTCATACACAGCGGATCGTCTCTATGCGGTATGATTGCGACGGAGATGCACTGGTTGTGATGGTCGAACCGAATGGGCCCGCATGTCATACGGGAGCGTATAGCTGTTTCTCGCAGGAGGTTCTCACCGATACAGATGACGAGCCAGTACAAGTAGATCGGTTTGCCATCTTAAGTGAGCTGGAGGAACTAATTGCTGCGCGGGAGGCAGAGCGCCCGGAAGGCTCTTACACCACCTACTTGTTCGAGAAAGGCGTAGATAAAATCCTGAAAAAGGTCGGGGAAGAGGCTGCCGAGGTCATTATTGCAGCAAAAAATCGAAGTCGTGAGGAACTGCGGTACGAGGCATCTGATCTGATCTTCCACTTGATGGTTTTGTTACGCGAGCAAAAGCTGCCACTGGATGAAGTACTGACGGAGCTTCAGAGGCGTCGTTAAAAGATAGCCCAAGCATGAATATAGTAGAGATATTTGATAGAAAGAGCGGGATGTTTTTCTCGCTCTTTTTCCTTTCGTATCGCGATATTTTAGCTATTTCTCGTTTTTTGATAAAAAAACTTTTAAAAATACTCTTGATTTAGGATTTTATATGTGATAGATTATTC
>NZ_JABSUV010000018.1:0-130391 GCF_013284275.1 Brevibacillus sp. HB2.2 | reverse complement strand
TGAGCCTGCAAGCGTTCGCTTCGGCAAGAATTAATCTATCATATTCACAACATGATATCAAGTGATATTTTGAAAGTTTTTCCCTTTGTCCATCTCCGAGCCATTCATGCCAGGCGATTATCTATCGAAACGAAAAAAGGGAGATTGCCTAAAGCAACTTCCCTTCTTGTGCAATATGATACAAGTAGTATTCCTTTACAAGACGGAGTGATGTTAGTTGTCAAAAAGAAAACGCCGTTCAGTAGGCTTCCCCTGTTTGTACGGAAACTGGTGTGGGCCTGGATGCTCCGGGCCGGATGCGCCAATTGATAATGTCGACAGATGCTGCAAGAGGCATGATGAATGCTATGTAAAGCACGGCTATTTCTCTTGTCACTGTGATCAGGAGCTCGTACGCTGCCTTCGAAATAAAGTAAACAACACAACGGAAAAAGGGAGAATGGCCGGAATCATCTCGAATTTTTTCTCTCGTACAGGGTGCTTTCCCAGCAATCCTCGCTAGCCTTTTCTGAATCGTTTTCCTTGTCAGTTTTCATCCAAAAAACGGTAACAACTTGGACATGATTCAGACATAATTCCCTTGTTTTTCCTTGTATTTTTTTGGTACTCTATTGAATGTCCAAGGAGGGTACGCAACGTGGAATTGCACATACGAACAGACGCCAGTGTGGCACTGACGTTAAAGAGAGAAATTATTTGTCATGGTATTTCCCGTTTTTATGTCCGTCCATACGATGATGATCACGTTGAATTTATATTCCTATCACTCTCAGAGCACCAGAAGAAGCTGCTGTCTTATTCATTACGAAATTACAGCTACTGTCTAACATATCTAGCTTAATCGTTCTACGGCCATTTTTCTCCCCTTTTTTAAAGGGGAATTTTTATTCCCTTTTTTCGATGTATCCAAGACGGCGAACATCGTCTGCGGTCAAGTTATGCAAGGTATTCAAAAATTCGATTTGGAAACTGCCTGGACCTACTTCTGCTGCTTTCTCGGCTGCCAGCTGTGCAGCAACACCGTAGCATACCAATGCCGCAGCTCCTGCCATCAGCTTGTCTTTTGCAATGGCTGCAAACGCTCCCATAACAGACGTTAACAAACAGCCTGTTCCGGTCACCTTCGTTAAGATTGGATGACCATTATGGATCGAGTAAGTCGTTTCTCCGTCCGAAATAACGTCGACCTTGCCCGTAATCGCAACGATTGTTCTTAGTTTTTTCGCTGCTGCTCTCGCTAGGTCCTCGACATCTCCGCCAGCTTCCTTCGCATCTACACCTTTAATCTCCCACCGCTCCCCGATGACATTCGCAACCTCGGCAGCATTTCCTCTAATGAAAGCAAGGTCGAGTTCCTGCGCAAGACGTTGACTTGTCTCGGTTCGATACGATGTTGCTCCCGCTCCCACCGGATCAAACAAAACAGGCACTCCATGCTGATTCGCGGATTTTCCTGCGATCAACATCGCTTCAATCTCGTGCTCATTCAATGTCCCTATATTCAATACAAGAGCTCCGGCGATCTTTGCCATATCTGCCACCTCTTGTTTGGAGTAGGCCATGACAGGGGATGCACCGAGAGCTAACAAGCCGTTCGCTGTAAAGTTTGTGACTACTACGTTCGTTATGTTATGAACGAGTGGATTTTCCTCGCGCACTTTAATTAGTAATTGCCCGATTGTCTCCAGAATCATGATCGTTACCCCTTTCCTCCTGAACAGAGACTCGTGGAATCATCTTGTACACCTCGATGACTTCTCCTAATATAGAATGCTCTTGTATGACGCCAATGATGATATACGTGTGTTTTAAGATGGGTAATTCGCGCATATTCGCTACGATTTTCCACACTTTCCCATCATCATCCGTCACACTAGCACTGAACGAGACTCTTCCCGCCCCTTCTTTCAAGATATCCACGGCATCAAGCACTCCGCATATTTTCATCCGATCATCTGGATGCATGATCCGGTTTTCCTCGACCCATTTTAGCTTCATTTCTTCTACTTTTAGTGTTTTCCATCGATCAAGGAACTCCCAATCCTTGGAATGCGGAAATATATGCTTCGTTTGCTCAAGGAAGGTGTTGTACTCTCCGTGTAGCTGATCTACATAATCATCTACATCCTCAGAAATCACGCGAATCGAATTTTCTCCGCAAGTACGGATGTGGTGAGCCAGGTATTTGAAGGACTCGATCATGTCAAAGTTTCCCCAGCCCCAGGCCTGTTCGCCGAAAACTCCCCCCCGGGTTCGGCATTTTAGGCAGGTGAAGTAATAGTATGTAGGCATATCTGTTCCCCTATCTCCCCTATTTTGTCTCTCTTTTGGTATCGGTTGAGGAAGCGATGCAATTTATGTTACATTCGAACCTATTTTTTGAAACTTTTCAGCAATTTGTTCACAATTTAACTCCTGTATTTTAGTGTAAGTTAAATCACAAAAGGTGGCTCCCCCAAAATTTTCAGGAAGCCACTCTTCATTATACTCCTTTTATGGCAATAAGAGGGTTACATTTTGCTACGACAGAGGCAAGATTTGCTCCCACAACGGAATCAATGATTTGATCCACATCTTTATAGGCTTGCGGGCATTCATCAAGGATGGAAGCGAGCGAACGGTGATTCACCATGATCTCATCTTCCTGTCCCACGCGCATTGCCTGCTCGAATTGATCGATGGTCACAAGCTCCTTGGTTGCTTTGCGGGAACGAACACGCCCTGCACCATGACAGATCGAATAAAAGTTTTTGGCGCCAGCCTCCGATCCAACCATGATATAGGACGATGTTCCCATAGAACCTGGAATCAATGCTGGATGTCCCGTTTTACGGTAAGCCTTCGGATTTTGGAAATGGCCTGCTGGCAACGCCTTCGTCGCTCCTTTGCGGTGGACGAGCACCGGCGTATTGCGATGGAATTCTTTCAAGGCATAATTATGCATCAGATCATACAGGACTGGTGTACGCGTCTCTCTACCAAAAATATCGCGAAACGCCTGCTCTACTGAAAATCCAATCATATGCCGATTCGTTACCGCAAAGTTCAGTGCGGAGTACATCAAATTCAAATACTGTTGCCCTTCCTCGCTTTGGATCGGAGCATACACCAGGCTTGGCTCGGGATTATGAATCCCCCATTTGTACATAACTTCCTTGAAGCTTTTGGTGTAATCCCTCCCTAACATAGCCCCCCACGCCCGCGAACCGGAATGAATCATGATGACGACCTGGCCGTCGAACAGTCCCCACGCTTTCGCAATTTCCCTGTTCTCCTCCGCGATCTCGATATGTTGGATTTCAATAAAGTGGTTACCGCCCCCTAATGTTCCCAACTGGCCCCACGCACGACTCCAAGATTTTTGCGGTATTTGCTCCAGGAAGGAATGGTCGAATTCAAATGTGTACTTTTCCACATGCGAGAAAGAACGGCTAAAGGTGTCAGGCGCTGCTTCTGTGTCTGGAATGTAGTTGCTCGGCAGTCCTTGTAAGCCATGCTTCACCACTTCCTCCAAGCGAATATCCGTAAAATGCGTATTTCCCCGCTCGTTTGTCGGGACGTACGCTTCGATCGCCTCGATCAATGCCCGCTTTAGGCTCTTGTCTTTGAGGTCGTCTCTATGCAATGGAGTCAGATGCACACGCATTCCACATCCAATGTCTGATCCGACGATGGATGGCGAGACAAATCCATCCGCAAAATTCCAAACCGCTGTCGTCCCAATGCAAGTCCCAACGCCTACATGCGCATCAGGAGTATACGAAAAATAAACATTTCGCGGAATACGCAAATTATTGTCTGCCATTTGGTATACGCGTTCACCGAAGCTCGCAAAGACTTCGTCATTCGCAAAAACGTGCACATTTCCATGCTCCAGCTTCACTTCTCGATGGTTGTTTCCATGCAAAATTGTTTTCATCATCTATTTCTCCTGTCTCTCACAGCTGCGCTGTTTTTCATACCCTTATTTTCCATCTGCGCATGTGTTTTGAACATGGTAAAAGTATTACGAACCTCACTTTCTCATTGACTTCTCTTCAGCCTCTTCGTAATATGAGGACTAATTTGGAAATAAATGACGAGTGAATAAGGATGAGTGTAATGGCACGCGAAAGCTTTGACAAAGAGCTGCAATTGCTCCGTCTCCTGTTTTTAACCGCTGGTGCCTACAATCGGCAACAGTTAGCCGAGCGACTCGGGATCTCCGTTCATACGCTTGATAAAACGATGAAAAAGCTGAAGGACATCCAATCGACCTTTTATCAGCATGTCGACGATGAGGAGAAAAAAGAGTATTACACGCAGCTTCGTTACAACTATTTTGAGGTGACGGACAATTTCTTGATGTTTTTGTACCATGCGAAATCATTGAAGGATTCGGAAGTAGAGCGACTTTCGCACATCTTGGAAAAGCTTAAACAACAGCCCCTCTCCATTAAAGAATTACTGGAGACGTTTGTAGATACAGAGCCCGATGAAAAAACAATCCGCCAAGACATGAAATACCTCGAAGAAATTGGTGTGATAAAAAATGTTAGTGAGGTCAGACCGTACGTTTATCAATTCGATGACGAGCTACTGGTCTCATTGACGGACGACGAGCTTTTGGATCTATACGATTTCATCGACTTCATGGCCAATACCCAACTACCGGCTGTCCCTGGTTATCTTCTGCAAGAAAAAGTGAAGCGCTATCTCAAGCATCGCTTGAAGTTAACCGATGCATCTGCGTTTTTATACAAATATCATTTCGTCTCACGTATTCTCGATGAATATCAAGCTTTACTTCTCACGGAAGCCATTCGTCAGCGAAAAATCGTTGAATTTCACTACTACACGCCCAAACGCCGGAAGTTTTACGATTCTCAAAATACGAATCCGACTTTCCAACGGGATACAACAGGGCAACATCAAAAAGCAATTCCACTCCGGGTTATTTTTGATCATCAATACGGCAGATGGTACTTGCTGGCACAAGGATGCGGCAATGGTCCGCTGCGCAAATACCGTGTGGAAGGTATGACTAAGCTCGTAACAGGCAAATCCGTTACGCCGGAAATCTTCACTTCCTTGCAAGCAGATGCAGATGAGCGTATTGCGCACAGTTGGCTGATTGATACCGGAAAACTCGTAACGGTACGCCTTCGCTTTTTTCAGCCTCGCGACACGCCTCATTCCTTTATCCAAGAGCGAGTGGAGGCACAGGGGCAATGGGGGATTGTGACAGAAGAATCACGGGAGAGCTTTGTGTACGAGATAAACGTGAACAGTACAATGGAAATTACACCGTGGATTCGCAGCTTCGGTTCGAGCGTGGAAGTTCTTGAACCGCTGTTTCTTCGCAAGCAATTCCAAAAAGAATGGGAGGAGCTGCTCGCCTACTATGAATCTGTTTGACAAGATACATAATTACCAGCTAGTGACACGACTGGATGAAGCGGGGGTTTATCCAGTCACCTCACACGAAAAAGCGTGGCTCTCCCTGATGCTGGCGAATCCGTCTGCGGCAGAAATTTTCGAGCCCGCTACACTCGATAAGCTTCGCCGTTTGACACATACGCCAGAAAATGAATGGACCGAACAAGAACGATTCGTAGAAAAAGCGCAAACACAGGCCAAACAGCTCTGGAGCCCACTCGTGCGCACCCTGCGACGAATCATTCTCGGCAAGAATCACATAAAAATAACCGCAGCCACGAACAAAGGCCCGGTTTTTCGCAATCAACGAGGGGTTCCCTACAAGCTGGAATATTCACTTGCCAAGAAGGCCTGGTACCTGATCTGGCTAAACATGTCTACCAATCGCCTGATCACAACTCCGCTGCATCTCATTCGCTCCGTTGATGAGCTTTACATAGAAAATGTATGGTATGACAGTTTTTTACCGGCTATTTTGGAACAGATCCAACAGCGCAAGCAGATGGCCAAAATTGTAGTCATTCGTCGTTACAACGCTGAGCTCCAGCGCATATTGTACGCGTTTTCCTGCTTTGACAAAGAGGTCGCTTTTGACCCAGAATCGCAGGTGTACACGATCACCCTGCACTTTCTTTCCGACGAACAGGAGTTTATTTTATCACGCATTCGTTTTCTCGGCCTGCGGGTAAAAGTAGTAGAAAACGATCAGCTCAAACAGCGAATGGCAGAGTCGGCAACGAACGCCTTGGCAAGATATACCGAAACTCCACTTTAATTGTCCCAAAAAATCAGGAAATCATACCCTATTCGATTTCCTGCATTTCCCTTATCATAGTTCAGGTGAGATATAGCTAATCCAAGTCAGAGGTAGAAATGATGAAAACAACATGTAAAAAAGCGTCTCTCCTATGTGGGCTATGGCTTAGTCTGTCATGGCCGTTTCATACGGAGCCTGCGCAAGCAGCAAGTGTCATCCAGGCAAAGGTGGTCGCGACCTCTCTGAACGTTCGCAGTGAACCAGCCCCCAATGCCTCTGTTGTCGCTACCGTGCCACAAGGAGCCGTCGTGACCATTACGGATGAAGCATATGGTTGGGCAAAAATTAGATACAATCAAAAGGTAGGCTGGGTCGCGGGGTATTACTTGCAAAAAGGAGCGGTAACGAGTGCGGGTTCAGCTTCTTCACCAGCCAAAACAGCCACTGTCAAAGGCCAGCAAGGTACGGTTTTGGCCGATTCGCTTCGAATGCGCAAAGGACCAAGCACGAGCCATGAGATTGTCCTCTCGCTACCCAGAGGAACCCGTGTAGATATTTTGAAAAAGCAAGGTGACTGGATCCAAGCGAGAACTTCCAATGGACAGACAGGCTGGGTGTCTGCGACATATATTGGCGATGCCAAGGCCAACGCTCCGGTGACCAAAAGCACCAAATCGCCAGGCTTAAAAGGAAAAGTCATCGTCATCGACCCGGGACATGGCGGTTCCGATGTCGGGACACAGGGAACGAAGTGGAACAGCATGGAAAAAACGTTGAATTACAAAACGGCTATGCTGCTCGCCAGCAAGCTGCGACAACGGGGTGCGCAAGTCTTCATGACGAGGACAAGTGACACAGAAAAGCCTTCGCTAGCGCAGCGTGTCGCTTTTAGCGAATCAAAGGGAGCAGATGCCTTCATTAGCATCCATTACAATTCTTCTGTGAAGCCAAATAGCGGTACCCTTACTTTTTATTATTCGCAAGGCAAGGATGAGCCATTAGCTCGAGCGATTGAGTCTCGCTTGGCAAGTGGCATCGGTTTAAGAAGCAACGGCATTTCATTCGGCAATTATCACGTCCTGCGCGAAAACAATGATCCGTCCGTCTTAATTGAGCTTGGCTTTCTATCGAATTCAAAGGATGAAGGCATCGTCCGTACATCGTCCTATCAGGACAAAGCTGCCCAGGCGATTACGGAAGCCCTAGCAGATTACTTCGGGCGATAATCGTACGGCTGGACATTGTAGGAAAATAGCTTCCGCTCGAATTTCCCTTTGGCACCAATGATCTGATACCAGGTCTCGCCGATCAACAAGTCGGTAGCGAAATCTTTGTCCAGCAGATTGGTGATCGTCTCCATGACCACTTTTTCATTGTCCTTTTGGATTTTCAACGACAAGGCCAGGACGAAATATGCCTGGTCTTCTTCCATTTCCAACAGATGCAGACGGGCTGTACCGCGGCGTTTGGCGTTGAAACCCTCGATCACATTCGACAGCCCTTTTTTTGCCTGCACTTTATACTTTGTCGCTTCCTTCCAAGAGGAAATAACTGCATCGTACAGCGAAAACGTCAGAATGAAATGGCTGGCGTAATCGTTCGGGCTAAAAGGCTCCGGTCCCATTTGCTTCTCATCCGCCGGTATGACGACGAATGCTTTATAGTTGCTAAAAAACGGATCGCTCATGGCAGGTCCTTTCCATCGATAGTATCTGTGTTGGTTAGTATCCACTAGGAAAGCATGATATTATGTACAAAAACGGTCATAAACACTCAAAAGACCAAGTCGACATGAAAACCGACTTGGCCTTTTGCTTGCTTTTGTATAGGCATGTTTTTCAACTGAATATCTACTCATTACCGGTGGGTTATCGAGACGCTTCCATGCCCGTGCTCCTCTTCCATGACCTCCACGCCTGCACCATGATTGACGGTCCAGGTGATGACTTGGCTGGAAATGACAACGGCCAAAATGGTATACATCATCTCTTTCATCGGTACGAACCAGAACGACATGCAAAGCACAATAACGTCCAGTAAAAGAAAGACCGTACCAATGGACAATCCCGTGTACTTACTGATCAACAGGGAGAAAATATCGTCTCCACCTGTCGCAGCTCCATAGCGCAGAACCAATCCGGTACCTAGCCCGGTCAATACACCGGCCAAGACAGACGCCAGCGGCATCATTCTGCTCATATCCATGACAATCGGTGAAAATCGTTCAAACAAATCGTAAAACACGGTAAAAGCAAGTGATGCAAAAATGGTGTCCCAAATGAACTGGCGGCCTCTTACTAACCAGGCAACCAAAAACAGTGGAATATCCAGCAAAAGCATCACCATCGCTGGCGACAAGTCAAAGGCGTATTTCGCCAGTAACCCCAAGCCAACAAACCCACCTTCAGACAAATGGTTCTGAAAGTTAATGTGATAATACGCAAAAGCAAGTAAACAAGCTCCAAACAAAATCATACTATAACGCTTAGATAACTGCAGCGCTCTCCTCATCATGGTTTCCTCGCATTTTTGTCGGTTTAGGCACAGACGACCAACCGACTACCGAGGAACATCGCAAGTATAAGTCGCTACTCATACAAATGGCCTCACTTTCGTAGTAGATTAGTCGTCTTCAGTGACGATCGACTACTACGAAGCTAGATGTAGGAGAGGTCAAAACGTTTCCAGATCGTCCTATGGGGACGCATGGTATCCTGATCCCTTCCATGGCTTTTCTTGTATTATATCATAAAAAAGGTGAAAAGACGACTCGAAACCGTCTTTTCACCACGTTAAAATCGGAAAGCTTGTCCTTTTAGTTCCATCGGAATCCCTGCTGTGACAAGAAAAACTTGATCGGCAACAGCTGCCACGCGCTGATTCATCAGCCCCGCCAAGTCTCGGAACATACGGCCTAACGGATGTTGTGGGACGAGTCCGTCGCCTACTTCGTTTGTGACCAGCAAAACGGTGCCATGGTAGTCTTTTAGCTTGTTTACCAGCACATCCACCTGCTGGAGCACACCCTCAAAAGACTGCTCCTCCCGATCATGCAAAAGCCAATTGGAAAGCCAAAGGATCAAGCAATCAATCAAAATCACTGTCTGCTGTTCTTGTATGTCCTTTTGTGCTCCGAGCTTCGTCAGCCATTCTGTCAATGCATACGGCTCCTCAATCGTTTGCCAAGGAAAGTTGGACTGCAAGCGGCGATCGCGATGGTGCAAGATCCGCTCTTCCATTTCCTCATCAGTGATTGGTGCGGTCGCGATGTAAACACCCGAGGAGCCCAAATGAGCCGCGTATTTTTCGGCAAACGTGCTTTTTCCGCTGCGTGCTCCACCTGTTATTAGTACGATCATGCTTTTGTCTCCTTACACTTGCGATTGCAAAATAATTTGCGGCAAATGATGAACAGGATGCTCCATGACAATCGGTCTGGTTCCGTATACAGCCTCTATTCTGTCACTTTGCAAAATGTCTTTTGGTGTGCCGACGCTTATCTGCTTTCCTTTATGCAGCATCAAAATGCGATCGCAGTAGAGGGAGGCCAGATTCAGATCGTGCAGCACAGCAATGACCGTCACCTGTGTCGTCTTTTGCCATTTTCGCACGATGTCCATAAGCTGAATCTGGTACCCGATATCGAGGTAAGTCGTGGGTTCATCGAGCAACAGCACCTGAGGTCTCTGAATCAATGCCTTCCCCAAAGCTACGCGCTGCTTTTCCCCACCACTCAACTGATCCAGTGTGCGTTCTTCCAAATGTTCAAGGCCGAGCATTTGTACGATTTCATCAATAAGCGATGCGACATCCTGCTTCTCTTCCCCCAGCCAATTTTGGTAAGGAAAGCGCCCCATCTCCAACACCTCTCGGACTCGAAAGCCCACTGGCGGCAGCCCCTCTTGCTCCAATACAGCCAATATTTTTGCAAGCTCTTTGCGTGGATAGGAATGAAGCTTTTTCTCCTGAAGCAAAATATCTCCTGCATCTGCCTTGATGACCCCTGAAATCATTTTCAGCAAGGTGGATTTACCGCTTCCATTTGGTCCGATAATGCCAAAAAATTCTCCCTTGTCCACGCAAAAATCGATTCCGTGCAAAACTGGCGTATCCTGATACGATTTTTGCAAGCTGTGCACATTGATCATTGCATACGTTACCTCTTCCTAAAGCGTTTATTTTGCTTTAATAAATACGCGAAAAACGGTGCACCCAGAAATGCTGTCACGACACCGAGCGGGATTTCCGTTGGACTTAGCAGCATTCTGGCGAGAGTATCGGCCCACAGCACATAGATACCACCGCAGATCGCAGCCATCGGCAGTAAAATTCGATAGTCAGGACCGACAAGCATACGGACGAGGTGCGGTACCACCAGGCCAACGAACCCGATAATTCCCGCGATAGAAACCGCCGCTGCCGTCAGGAGCGTCGAGACGACCAGAACCACCAGCTTCGTTCGATCTACATGGACGCCGAGATGCGCAGCCTGCCGCTCGCCTAACGCAAATAGGTTCAAGGAACGCGCATAGCTTACCAGCACTATTCCGCCTATGACCAAGTACGGAATCAAGACATACGTAAAGGCCCAGCCCCGAAATGACAGGCTGCCCATCAGCCAGAACACGATCTCATTCACCGTCTGATCCGATAGCGACACCATAAAGGAAACGAGTGAGCCGAGAAAAGCCTGCACAACAACACCAGACAAAATCAGGGTCTCCGTTTGTAGCTTTCCTTGGGTGTTCGCGAGTCCGAGTACGATCCATAAACTGAGCAGTCCTGTAAGAAAAGCGACAACAGGCGTGCTCCATGCACCCAAAAAGCTGATTTGCAAGCCAAACAGGATCAAAAAGGCTGCTCCGACAGCAGAACCGGATGCCACGCCCATCGTAAATGGATCTGCGAGCGGATTGCGCAAAACTCCCTGGAAGCCCGCCCCCGCAAGAGACAAGCAGGCGCCAATCAAAACAGCCAATACAACGCGTGGAAAACGAACCTTCATGACAATTTGCTCAGATGACTCCGGCCACGTTACGGTGATCCACTCAGACAAGCCCGGGATTTGATGGAGCAGGATGAGCCATACTTGCGAAATGGGGAGGTGTGCCGCCCCCATCGAGATACTGATGACTATTGAAGCCAGAAGGACGAGACAGCTGGCTCCTCCCCATATGAACAATCGATTCTTCATTTTATTTCACCAAGTCAGGGTAAATCGCCTTCGCTACTTTAATCAAGCCTTGTGTAATACGCGGACCAGGACGGGACAAAATATTTTGGTCCATGCCAAAGATTTGTTTTTCACGAATCGCCTTCATTTTATCCCAGCCATTACGCTTGGCGATCATATCCTCCAGCTTGACGCCAGTCTTTTCATCGGTAATTCCACTCGCATACAAAATGACGTCTGGATCGTTTTGCAAAATCTTTTCTTCACTGATCGGATTCCAGCCCTGTGTATCAGAAGCAATGTTCGTCGCTCCAGCCAGTGTGATGAGCTCGTCCATGAATTCACCTTTTCCGACTGTCCAGCCTGGGGAAAACTCAAGGTATACCTTTTTCTTCTCTTCTGGTTTTACATGTTTCACTGCTTCTTGAACGTACGCGATATCCTTCTTCATTTGCGCGACAACTTTTTCGGCTTGTTCTTGTTTGTTAGTGATAACTCCCATCGCCAACACATTGTTTAGGATGTCATCCATCTTTGTCGGATGGGTAATGTAGACGGGCATCCCGAGAGATTTGAGCTTGTCAGCCACTGGCTTCTCCATCGAAATCCCACCGACGACCATATCTGGCGTTTGAGCGAGAATCGCTTCTTCATTCGGTTTGACGACGCCACCAATTTTCGGTTTTGTCTTCGCCGCTTCTGGATAATCATCATAGTCTGAGACAGCTACGATCCGATCTTCCAAGCCTAATGCGAACAAAATCTCTGTCTCGGCAGGTGATGTGGAGACGATTCGCTCAGGAGCTTTTGCAAAGGTTACTTCTTTTCCTGTCGCATCCTTGACTGTCAACGGATACGTTGTTTGTTTTGCAGACTGCTCGGCTGTATTCTCTTGCGGTGCTGTCTGCGGTGCACTGGTTTGTCCACCAGGTGCTGGCTGGCTGTTATCGTTACCCGCACAACCTGCGAGGCTCGCCGCAACAAGTAGTGGGATCATGAATCGCAATGAACGTTTCATATGTAAAACTTCCTTTCTGCGTGTCTGATTGACTGTACCTTCCAATAAAAAAAGCGACCCTTGCTTCCATTCGGAATTCAAAGGGTCGGCACCTCAGGGCAAACAGACAGGATGGTCTGCTTCCTGAAATAGGCCGATCCTTTCCGCGAAGGCAACAGGCACAAAAACAAACAGGCAGGTCTCCTGGCTTACGGCTGAGGAACGAGCCGATTTACAGTGGCGGGACCGCGTCGGATTTTCACCGACTTCCCTTTTCACCCGATCTTTTTGAGAAAAGACGAGGCACCTATTTGCTGTTACGTTTGAAATTGTCACAGTCCATGACTCATCCTACATCATAGCATTCCTTGGATGAAAAAAGAATGACAAACACGTTAGCCATTACTTTCTTGCCTGCTAAAAATGAAAACGCCTGAACAAAAAGTTCAGGCAAATGGAATGCTTTTGGCAAAGCTTTTACCCTCGTTTGTGCAAATAATCCAGAATGCCCATGGCGCACACCTGTAAATCGAGCTTGAGTACTCCGAAAACTTCGTGGTCATCATTGATGCCTTGTAACTGTAGATGCTCCGAGACTCGTTCCAATAACTTACGAGACAGATCAGCATAGGTTTGTCCAGCAGCAAGTGTTGATTCTCCTTCCGCCACAAACACTGGGAGCCACTCACGTATTTGACGGTACACATCGTCTACCTGTTCAGACATCCCAAAATGACCAAAGTAAATACGATTCAGCTTGCGCGCTTCAAATCGACGTAGAGACGCTAACATGGCATCCGGGTCAAACTGATTCGGAGAAGTAGATGGCAGCACGAGGTGTACACCATCCTTTTTAAGCTGCGGATAAAGTACACCTGCCGTATCACCTGTGAACATGCCGCGGCTAACGGGATCGTAGATGCTGAAGTGATGATTGGCATGCCCTGGCGAATCCAGAAACTCCAACACGCAATTCGCTCCGATCTTTAGTGTATCCCCGTCTCCACGAATCAAAATCCGCTCTTCGGGAACAGCCTCAATCGGATCAAACAATCGATCAAAATCATCATGATACACCGCTCTCGCCCCTGCGATCAGTCGGCTTGGATTAACGAGGTGACGTGCACCTTTCGGATGGACGACGATCTTTGCGTTTGGGCAATCCTTTAGAAAAAGTCCCACTCCTCCCGCATGATCCAAATGAATATGCGTCACAATGATGTATTTTACTTGTTCCGGGGTAAAACCGAGCTTGGCGAGGCCGGTCTTGATGTATGGGACGGAGGGGCTTGGCCCTGTTTCAACCAAAGTCAGTTCTTCTTCAGCGATGACATAAGTCCCCGTGCGTTCCGCCCAGCCCATATCGAAACCGTCTATTAAATGGATGCGCTCCCCTAAGTAAATTGGCTGTGATGATTGCATGTAAATGCTCCTCCTTTTCAAAGGTGATTTTGTTGCGAGAATATTTACACTTTATCATCAATTTGGGACGTACTGGTAATATCAACACAAATTCTTCATATTTTCATCGTAATATGAGGGTAGTAAAAACAATTCTTTTACCTGGAGGGGTGCAAAATGGGTCAGCTTTTCTCTGAGTTACGACCTGAGCATGAGAAGTTTATCAAGAAGCAGCGAATGTTCTTCGTTGCCTCTGCTCCTATGGACACAGATGGTCACGTGAATCTTTCACCGAAAGGGTACGATTCCTTTCGCATCCTATCGCCTACCGAGGTGGCCTATTTGGACCTGACCGGAAGCGGAAACGAAACCAGTGCTCATCTACAGGAAAATGGCAGGATTACTCTCATGTTTTGTGCATTTGAAGGCCCCCCTCTCATCATGCGCTTATTCGGCAAAGGAACGGTTATTCTCCCAGATTCGCCTCGGTGGGATGAGCTTGTAAAAGACTTCCCGCTTCTGCCCGGTGCTCGTCAAATCATTACCGTAAACGTACAGGAAGTAAAGACTTCTTGCGGCTGGGCTATCCCCTTCTATTCCTACTCAAAAGAACGCGACACCCTTCAGAAATGGACTTTGGCTAAAGACGAGCAGGAACTGCTTGCTTATCAAAAGGAAAACAACGTAGTAAGCATGGATGGCTTGCCAACACCCTTGGGACAAAAGCTTTTTCCCGCAGTAGGTGGGGATAACGAAGCGTAAAACGCAAAGAAGCTGCCTTGCTCGCAGCTTCTTTGTTTGAAAACTCTTTACTTGCTGGTATAAATGACCACTGCATCGCGGAGAAACTCGGCTACACCTGGCTGTTCCTTGTCATAGTAGGCAGTAAAGCGCGGGTCATCGACATACATCTGGGCAACACCTGCGTGCGCTTCTTTGCTGTAGCTGTCCCAATAAAAGCTGAGCCATTGACGGTGAAGATCTGCTGCTTTTTGCGCCAATTCATGAGCAGGATCACCTGTCGAAAAAGCCTGCGCCAATGTATCGTGCAGCTCTTCGTTCAATTTCTCCAGCGCGGCATACTGTTCTTCTGTCATTCCTTTGACCATCTCATTCGATTTGTCGATTTGGTCATTTCCGTATTTCGCTCGAATTTCTGCCCCGTACTTCTCTTCATTCTCATCAATCATCTTTTGCTTGAAGCCTTCAAATTTTTGTTGGTCACTCATCGTTTTGGTCCCCTCTCTTTGTGCTAATGTCAAATCGACATTGGCGATTAACGCATCCAATTGCGCTCGCCTTTCCAGGAGCTTCTCGCGGTGCTCCCACAGTGCTCGGTCAGCATCAAAGGTTGGTGAATCCAGGATCTCCTTGATCTCCTCCAAGTTCACACCCAGCTCGCGGTAAAAAAGGATGTGCTGCAATCGATCAACCTCTAGCTGTCCGTAAATGCGATACCCTGACGAATTGATTCTCGCCGGCTTGAGAAGGTCAATTTCATCGTAGTATCGGAGCGTCCGGGTGCTGACACCCGCCAGGAGTCCTAGCTTTTGCACCGTATATTCCATGTTCATTCCTCCTGACAACTTGATCGTACACATTTACGGACCGTCAATGTCAAACACATTTTCACAAAAAATTGGCGTTACTCTCTATCCATAATTTGTTAAAATAAAGATAACGCCATACAAGGGGGGACTTCGATGCTCTATATCATCGGTTTCATTGTAGCCGTAGTCGGTGCCGGATGGGGATTAACAGGGCTGCTTAGCCTCAAAGCCAGAGATAAACATGCCATCACCCATTACAGTGACGATGCTTATGCCCAGCAAAACTTGTTCCAGATGCACAACAACCCTTCTCAAGGAATGTAAAAATAAAAAATGGCTGCCCGCATCCTGTGCATGGCAGCCACCTTTCTTTTTTACAGAGCTTGGAATGTATCAGTCAATACCGGTACGATTTGCTTCTTACGGGAAACAACGCCCTTCAGAACAGCTTTGTTGTCCACCAATGTTACTTGGTACGCTTTTTCTACCGCTTGTGTTGCGCTACCAAGAGCGATCGCAACAGAATCGTTGTTCAAGATATCCGTTACAACAAACACGAATAGGTCCAAACCTTTTTCAGCGATGTTTGCGTTCATAGCTGCTTCCAGTTCGCCTTGGCGTGCAAGTACATCATTGACATCTACTGCATTTACTTGTGCGATTTCTACTTTCGCATTGCCCATTTGGAATTCTTTTGCATCCAATGTGAGCAATTGCTCGATTGTTTTGTCGCTCAAGTCTGCCCCCGCTTTGAGCATGTCCAGACCGTATGCTTCCAGATTGACACCTGCGATTTCAGCCAGCTCATGAGCAGCCGCTACATCTTGCTCCGTGCAAGTTGGGGATTTCAACAGCAACGTATCCGAAATGATAGCAGAGAGCATCAAGCCCGCCATCTCTTTTGGAATGTCTACGCCGTTTTCTTTGTACATTTTCTTCAAAATGGTAGTCGTGCATCCAACTGGCTCGGCACGGAAGTAGAGAGGATTGCTCGTCTCAAAGTTCGCAATACGGTGATGATCGATCACTTCTACCACTTGCACTTGCTCAATGTCATTTGCGCTTTGTTGGCGCTCATTGTGGTCTACAAGGATGACTTCATTTACTTCATTTGCCACTGTTTCTACGAGGCGCGGCTCTTTTACTTGGAAGTAATTCAACACAAACGCTGTTTCGCTGCTGATTACACCGAGGCGTACAGGCTCTACATTCGCGCCCAATTTTGCTTTCAAGTCAGCGTACACAAGTGCTGAACAAATGGAATCTGTGTCTGGATTTTTATGACCGAAGATTAGTTTTTTTTCCATCATCCATACTCCTTAATCGTAATTTGGCTTCCAAATTATACCACAGCTTTGAGGATATGCCCAAGATACATTATAGGTTCAAATCGGATCATTGAAAATACGATTTTGAAGATCAATCAGGAATGAACGAGAGGCGATGTGAGATGAAAGTAGCAGCTCTGTATGACATTCACGGGAATGCCCCTGCACTACAGGCTATATTGGTAGAACTGGAATCAGTGAAGCCTGATCTTATTGTCATCGGGGGTGATACGATCTCAGGCCCGATGCCCGTCCAAACACTTGAACTACTGTTCCAATTGAATACACCCGTGCAATTTATCCGTGGTAATGGCGAGCGTGAAGTACTTCTCACATTTGACGGAGAGGCTCAGGCTTTGGAAATGTCCGATTCTGTCCGAGAAATCACGTCATGGGTTGCGGAGCAATTGAGCCGCTCTGATCGTGACTTTCTGGCGCAACTCCCTCTTACCTATACGTTAAATCGAGAAGATTTTGAGGACGTGCTATTCTGCCACGCCATTCCCACCAATGATGAAGATATTTTCACTCCACTCACTCCGGATGCAATTGTGGCCGCTTACTTTGAGGGGACGCAGCAACGAACAGTCATCTGTGGTCATACACATATCCAATTTGAACGTCGCCTTAGCGATCTGCGTATTCTCAATGCCGGAAGTGTGGGCATGCCGTATGCCGACAAACCGGGGGCATACTGGTTATTGCTTGATGGTGACAGCTATGAGCATCGCTTTACACCCTATGATGTAGAAGCTGCTGCAAAACTTATCGCTTCTACGAACTATCCGCAAGCTCAGCAGTTTGCCGAAGAGAATGTCCGAAAAATACCTGCGGTTCAAGAAACGATCGAATTTATAGAGGCCCTGGCACAAAAAAAACGACCCTCTATTTAATTAAAGGTGCTCCTATCGTGGTCATGACTACTTTTTTCATAGGATCTCGCTCCTTTTTTCGACTGGTTGTTTGATCTCCTTACTCATAAAAAGGGCAATGGATGAGAAAATAAAGGAGACCTCTCACCGAATCATGATTGCCGGTGAGCCACAGCGATTAACAAAAAGAGCGAGTGTCTTCTACTGGCAAAAACGATCTATTCCGGCTGTAAATCGACGCAAATGAAGCATCCGCACTTTTGCGTGCTTTCCGCTTTTTTCCGTATAATAAAAGCAATCGAGAGGACAACAGCCGACTCGATGACATAGGAAAGAGAGCGTGAATGGCAGTGTAATACATATCGTTTCTAACTACTTTCTATTTTTTCTTATATGAGAAGGAGAAACGATTTTTCGTGGAATCACCCCTTTTGAAAAACATCTTTTTTTGAATCTATTTTTTCGTAACGATGCATACAGTCATCATGTCCGTTATGACCTTAGAAGTGAAAAACCCAGCACGAATCCAATTGGCACAAGCAACACAAGCTATCTCCTCTGCCTATACGGAATCAGATAATCGGAAATGAAAAAAAGCACTCTACTAATCTTGTAGAGTGCTTCTTATATGGTTACGAACCTCAGGGAGAATTTCTATTTGCCGAGATTGTTCTTAATGGCTTCCAATCCAGCGATTTCTCCCAGGAAGAACGTATCGCCCGCGAGTGTATCCATCGTGTAAATCTGGTTGTTTTTCACTGCTTTGAGGTTTTTCCAGACTGGATGATCCCCCCAGATATGAATCAACCCTTCCGGCTCCTCCGCTTTCGCCGATCGGCGGTTCTCAGCAATAAAGATATGATCGGGAGCGAGCTCACTCAACGCCTCGATTCCGATACGCCCCCCAATCTTTCCATCCTCGGGCAATCCTACTATCGGCGTTAGTCCCACTTCCTCATAGTAAATCGGGAAGTTTTTGGGATGCATCACCGTAAAATCCTTGCCATTCGAAACGAGGAATAGCACCGCTTCTCCTTTATGTTTGTCTGCTGCTGCTTTTGCTTCGCTTTTCAGCTTATCAAAATCGGCCAAAACTTGCTTCGCCTTTTCTTCTTTGCCAATAACTTCAGCTATTTTCATGAGGCGGGTGGGTGCATCCACTGAGAAATCAATGACGATGGAGTCAGCCATTTTGTTGAATTCCTCAAATCTGGAGCCTTTTCCGGTGCTTGTCATGACAATAACTTCAGGGTCCATCTCCAACAAAGTCTCCAAATTCGTTTTTCCACCCAGATCCTTCACCGTTTTCCCTTCCGCATACTTCGCAAAAATGGGTGACTTGCTTTTGGTCGACTCAAAGCCTTCCGATACAATCGGAGCAAAATCTAGCACGAGGAAGTAATCGGTTCCCATGATATCAACAGAAGCGACACGCTCCGGCTTTTTCTCCAGTGTGACTTCCCCCATCGCATGCTTGATGGTTCGAGGATACACAGGCGCCTCTGTCCCTTTTGTATCGGGTTGTGACGCTCCTGCCTCAACCGTTTGCGCTTTATTGGTAGCGTTTGTGTCTGTAATCGACTGTCCTACTCCGCAACCCGCTACGACGGCTGTGGCTAAGATTACGGACAGAATGCCTGATAATTTCTTTTTCATATCGATTGAACTCCTTTTTTCATCCCCTGATTTCAACGTGTCTTACCCCTTTGTCCGGATCAATAAATACAGAAAATAAGGCCCCCCAATGAGGGAAATAACAATACCCGCTGGTACTTCTGTAGCTGGCATGATGCTTCGCCCTATCGTATCCCCGGCCAATACGAGCAATGCACCGACGAGCGCCGTAATGGGCAGCATGTATTGATGCTGGGGTCCGACCAATCTGCGCGCGATATGCGGGCCAAGCAAACCGATAAAGCCTATGCCTCCACCTGTCGCTACACTCGACGCAGCCAAACCAACCGCCCCGGCCATCAAAGCCAGTCGCTCCCGTTGAAGAGATACACCCAGACTTGCTGCAATATGTTCGTTCATACTGAGCAGGTTCAGTACATTTGCCTTCCGATACACGTACGGTAGCAGAATCACCATCCACGGCAAAAGTGCCAGCACGAACTTCCAATTGGAACCCCACAACGATCCCATTTGCCAAGTGACGACAAACTCGAGGTTTCGTGGATTCAACTGAAGTGTCAAAATAATGCTGATGGCGCTAAGTCCTGCCCCTACGGCAATCCCTGTAAGCAAAAGACGAGTAGGAGATATGCCGTGCCCCTTCTTGTATGCAAGCATATAGATGATTGCTGCTGTGGCAGTGGCACCGATGAGTGCGAGAAATGGCATCAAAAAAGGCGGAGCCATGTTCGTCGCGGGATAAAGAGAGACGAACAACAATACGGCCAGTCCAGCACCTGAACTGATCCCAAGAATGCCAGGGTCAGACAGACCATTGCGAGAGATTCCTTGCAAAATCGCCCCCGATACAGCAAGCCCAGCCCCAATCATGACCGCAATCACCATACGAGGAAGCCGCAGCTCAAACAACACGAGACTCTGCTTTTTCGAGCCCTCCCCCAGCAATGTCTGCAACACCTCGAAGGGCCCAATACTGTACGGTCCCGTGTTCAAGCTCAGGACAAAACCGACAAGCAAAAGTACTGCGAAAAGAAGGATCAGTCGGACACTACGGCTTTTTCTTTTGTGAGAAAATTGATCGATGTCCACTACCACTCCCTCCTTTCCTTACGTGCCAGGTACAGGAAGAAGGGGACCCCGATGACAGCGATAATGGCGCCAAGCGGTGTTTCGTAGGGCATCGATATCATTTTGGCTCCGATGTCTGCAAAAACAACCAAAACGCCTCCCATGACTGCCGAACAAGGAATGATCCAGCGGTAATCAACCCCGACCAGAAAACGGATGATGTGCGGGACGACAAGACCGACAAACCCGACACCGCCAACCGTTGAGACCGAAGCACCTGCCAGCACCATGACGACAACCGCCGCCAAACCCTTCACCAGTCTGGTCTTTTGTCCGAGTCCCGCTGCAATCTCTTCTCCCAGACTCAAAATGGTAATGGAGCGAGACAGGATCATGGCCACAATGATTCCTCCCACAATCCAGGGCATCATGACGGATACTTGAAACCACTCCGCTGTAGAGATCCCCCCTGCTGACCAGAATGCCAGATCGTAGTTGATCTGAAAGAGGAGGGATATCGCCTGACTAATCCCTGATAGGATAGAGCTAACGACTGCCCCCGCCAACGCGAGCCGTAAAGGTGTCAAACCGTTTTTGGAAAAATAGGCCAGCCCATAAACAAGCCCTACTCCCAGACCCGCTCCTATAAAAGAAAAGAGAACAATAGACTCAAAAGGGAGTCCTGGCGCAAAAGCAAAAACGAGTACAAGTACGAATCCAGCCCCTGCATTAATGCCCATCAAGCCCGTATCCGCAATCGGATTTCTCGTAACCCCTTGCATGATAGCTCCTGCTACGGCAAAAGCAGCTCCCACCAGCGCTCCTGCCAAGGCACGCGGCATTCGCAGTGATTGAATAATGACGTGATGCTCATTGCTAGAATCGTAATGAAAAATCGAGTTCCAAACGGTGGCAAACGAGATATTCGCCACTCCTGTGATAATGGATGAACCTAGCCCGAACAAGATGCCGCAGATCCCCGCAACAATCAACACGGTCGCCATCCACGGCCTGGTTCGAAGCGAAGTATTTTTAGTGATCGGCTGTGACAGTGACATTTCCCTTCTTATCCTCCAGAGCAACGTTCGAATGAATCACGGTCAGCTTGTCGTTTGCAGCCGTTCTCGCTCGTGCTTCCGGGATGACCTCCGGAAAGCCAAGCTGAAGCATTCCTACGAGCTTTTCCTCCGCACGTACCCCTACCGCCTGCAAAAATCCTGCTTGATACGTGAACGGTTCCGTTTTCCAAACGACGCCCAACCCCCGCTCCCACGCCGCTAGCTGAAAGTTTTGAATCAACGTGCAGGCTGCCGCATAGTCCTCTTCCCGTTCTCTTTGCCGAGAGTCTTCATGAACGATTACCAAAAGATATGCCGGGACGCGTAAAAGCAATTCCGGATCTCTTTTTTTCATGGCGTTTTGAAGAATGGCATCGACGACAACCTGCTTGCCTTCCTCCATATACAGAACGAATCGCCAAGGCTCGCGTAGTCCGTGGTTAGGTGCCCAGACAGCTACATCCAGTAACTCACGAATCAATTCCAGTGGAATCGGGTCTGGCTTGAATTTCTTTATGGTTCTGCGGTCACGGATCGCTTGTGCAATCGGATACAATGATGGTTCCATCTCGTTCCCTCCAATAATAGTGATACTCATTCTCAATCATTATCACAAACTTGTGGACGCAAGAAAATTGAAGAACCTGATTCCTTTTTTGTACATTCCTGTGACTCTGCAAGATGCGTGAGCGCCTCTGATATGGCCTGCTCATGGCCGAGTGCGGAATAATGCAGCCAAGGATATACCCCAGCTCGATGTACATTTCCCTTTAATCGATGCTTGCGTACATCCGTTCGAATTTTCCTTTCGTCGAAAAGCAGAATATGATCAGCTTGAAAATCTTGTAGCTCATCCAGACTCGCGATATCCAGAAAGGCAAAATGATCTGTTCCCACCGGAGGTCTTACCTGAAGATCTCCGTACAAAAGATCGGAAATTTTCCGCCTTCTCGCACCAAATATACGGACTCCTCCATCCCAAGCCCTCACTGCCATAACGGTTTCATTCCCAATTTTTTTGCGGATACGCTCGCGGGCTGCAACTGCTTTCAAATCATAATAATAGAGCCAACTCGTCGCCACCTCTGTAATTCCCAGCATGGCTGCTATCTGCTGCAAATGATCCCGCCAGGTCGTTGTTTTGAAAGGAATGAGCTGTGTCGGTGCAATGGCTGCCAATTGTTCAAGCCAGGGTGCAACCTGATCTGTACCGACAATCAAATCCGGCTCCATCTGGCGTAGACGGTACAGGTCAAATTCCAGTGTGGCTGCTTCCATCTGGGAGTACGGTCTCTTTTGCCGATGCTTTTCCCAAACAGGAATCAGATGTTGGACCGAAACCCCCAGTGCGAGCAGATCACCGATGATTGCTGGATGGAGTACGGCGATTTTCTTTTGTAACGATTTCTTGAAGCGATAAGGGGGAACGCCAACGATCTTTTTAAACATCCGACTGAAATAGTACACATCCCGATAGCCCACTTCATTAGCTACCTCAGGAATCATCACGTCCTCCGCCACCAGAAGCTGACAAGCCTTCTCCATTCGTTTCCGATTGATGAATTGCAAGGGAGTGAGCGAGGTGTACTCCTTAAACTGCTGATAGAAAAGGGTCGGCGTCATTCCTGAGTAGCGAGCCATCTCCTCGATCTGAAAAATCTCCTCACAATGCTGCTCCATATGCTCAGCGATCCCTTGAAGAAGTTGCTGACGATCTGTTTTTTTCTCTTGCAGCGTAATTCCAGTCATAATCGCTTGCCATAGCTTCCAAAAAAGAATTTGCATGGTTGCCTGATCGAGGTGATCTTTTCGCCATGCCAGATGCAATTGTTCGATGTGATGGTGAATTAAAGAGATTGTTTCGATATGGTACTTCCCCTGGATCGGTAGCATCACTTCGTTTATGAGCCACCCTTCCCTTTCTTTTCTGGCATGAGCAGCAAAAAGTGCCACGTAACAAACATAGATGCTCTCCGTAATGGGCAAAAGGGCGAGCCCTTCCTGCATATCCTCTCGAGATATAACCATGCAATCTCCTTGGTTAAGCATCCCTCCTGTCTTATCCAACCGAAACGACGCCCTGCCCTCTATTACCAACATGATTATTTGTTCGCTTCTATCTCTCGCTTCTACAAGCTTCCATTCTTTTGAAATGGACAAAACTTGCACATCATTTACAGTGATGACATTCGGATCACTATATGTGTCTGTTTTTCTCATAAATAACTCCTCTTGAATCATGATGCAGCAATTGATAACAATTCTCACCAATTTTACGAGAGACTTGGCAAAACTGCAATTCCACTTGAGAGAGAAAAAGCAAAAAAAACGCCAAACGATCATCAAGATGACCACTCGACGTTTTCTTTTTCCACGTAAGCTATTCTCATAACACTCTTTGTAGACAAATATTTCTGAATGATCGTATATTTTAACAAAGCATCTCATATTTTCTACCTATGTTTCTACGAAAACACAAACAGAAAGAGGTACAGGTATGCTGAGCAATCAAAAAGTAATCGTAACAGGAGCAGCTTCTGGGATCGGGAAAGCCATAGTGATGCACTGCTTGCAAGAAGGGGCCGCTGTCATCGCGTGTGACCTCAATCAGGAAGCTTTGCTGGCACTGGAAGAAGAGATGGATCGAGCAGAAAGACTACATACGTATTGTGTGGATGTTAGCAAATATGAGGAGGTCGCGGCTTTTTTTGCGCATATCGAGGCAGAGCATGCGGATTGTACCAGTCTCGTCAATAACGCAGGCATTTACCTGGCGAAAAACATTCTGGACTACGACCTCGACACAATTGAAAAAGTGCTCGCGATTAACGTAAAAGGTAGCATTTATTTCTCACAGATGTTCGGAAAGCTCCTTTTTCCTGCCCAAAAACGAGGAACGATCGTCAACCTGTCCTCTGTATCCGGAATCGAGGGCAGCTCGGATGCAGTCTATGGAACCTCGAAGGCGGCCATTCTCGGCTTGACGAAAAGCTGCGCAATGAACTTCGCTCCCTACATCCGGGTCAATGCGGTAGCACCCACTATGGTTGCTACACCGATGATGGACACCATTCCAGAATGGCGTCGGGCAGAATATCTCGCTCACGGCCTCATCGACAGCCCTGTAATGCCAGCGGACGTGGCAGATACCGTCGTTTTCCTGTTATCGGAGAAGTCCAAACACTACACCGGAGCGACTTTTGACATCAACAACGGCGGATATCTGCGGTAATAGCATGGCAAAGGGGCGTTTAATGCCCTACCATCCAAGGGCGTTTGCCCCCACGACTGTGAGAATGTCCCCGATGTGTCTGGCTACTGTGGCTATGGCTGCACCCTGCTCCTTCATGAGAATGCGAATGCTTCCGTACCACTTTTGGTTCCACACCACGCTCAATACGTTGTCGCAGCGCTTGCGGTGTCATGATCAATCCTGGTGCGGCATACAAACGCTTTGACGGTAGCCGGCAGTTGGGGCACGCAATGCTATCTGTAAGCTCGCTCATCTTCAGCCATTGTACAAATGGACCACATTCCTCGCACATGTAATCATATCTCGGCATCGTATTTGGCTCCCTCTTTCGCGTTCTTTTTCCTGGCTACTTCGGCAAAATATCTCGATCAAAAATGCTTGTCGGGATAGACAAGGTGCAGCACGCATTCGGAATATCGACGATTCCCGCAATTCTTCCCTCCACCGGCGCTGTTCCCAGCAGCATGTACGCCTGCTCCCCCGTGAAGCCCATCGCCGTTTTCAAATACTCGATGGCATTCAGGCAAGCATTGCGGTAAGCCACATGCGCATCCATGTACAGCTGCTGCCCTGTCGTCTCGTGGACGGAAATCCCTTCGAAAACGAGGTATTCTGTATAGCGAGGTTCTACTGGACCCGGCTTGAATACAGGGTTGTTCACGATGTTATACTTCGCCATCCCGCCCTTGATGATGTCCACATGAAGATCCAGCCACCCAGCCATTTCGATTCCGCCACAGAAGGTCACTTCTCCGTCTCCTTGTGAAAAATGCAAATCGCCCATGGACAGCTTCGCCCCATTTACATAAACCGGGAAGTAAATACGAGTGCCTTTGGACAAGTTTTTGATATCGCAGTTACCGCCATGCTCGCGAGGAGGGACAGTCCGAGCCGCTTCTCTGGCAATCCGATCAAACTCCGCTCCTTTTAGACTACCCAACACGGCACTGTGCGGAGTCGGCAAATTCGCGAGTGGCGGCATTCGTTCAGGATTTGTCGCTACAAGGTCGCTCTCTCTTCGGTTCCAGCGATCCAATAGCTGGTGGGAAGGTGCGGTACCAATCAAGCCTGGATGAAGAATGCCGGCAAATTTGACTCCTGGCAAATGGCGGGAGGTCGTGTAAATGCCGTGGAAGTCCCAGATCGACTTGGCCGCTTGGGAATAATGATCAACGAGGAAGCTCCCGCCGTTTTCTTTGGCGAAAATCCCGTTAAAGCCCCATTCCGATTGGGGAAGTGCCCCGATATCGAGAATATCGACAACCAAGAGGTCGCCTGGCTCTGCTCCATTCACCCAGACAGGTCCACTAAGGACATGGACGCGATTGAGGTTCACATCGCGAATATCGGAAGGGTCATCGTTGTTCGCGATCTGCCCGTCCGTCCAGTCCTTACATTCCATGCGAAAAACAGCTCCCGGATTCACGGAAACGGTTGCTGGAATGTCTGGATGCCATCTGTTATGACCAGGTGTATCCTGCTCCTCCATCGGTTTGTTCAAGTCAACTCGAAATAAAACTTCTGGCATGCTGCTTCCCCCTCACTTGTTCGAAATGGCATATGCGTACATACACAAAAAGAAGCAAAAGACATGCCAATGCTTGCTGGCCCCGATAAAAATTTAATCGTACCGATTCTTTTGGCTATTTTCTCCTGTATACTTATGACAAAGAGCTTGTCGCAAAACAGGTCATGCAGTTGATCTGCCCTTGACCAGAAAACTCCCTCTTCTCTTGTATCGCTTTCGTCTTTGTGTGTCGTTTGTTTCACGCTTCCTTGTCGGACACCTGTCCCACGATCGAACAAACAAACTATAACCAAGAAAGGGTGCGAGAACGATTTTTGAAGCCGGCATGCTGCTCTCGTCTTTCGGTTCTTCCTCCGTAATCGAGCGTTCCCAACATCGCGCGATCTCTCATTCTGTTCCCAATTGGAAGAGTCTTCTTTTCGCATGGGCGGAAAATAGCCAAGAATGCCTCATCGCCCTCAGTGACGAGCGCAGCGTACTTTTTGCTAACAAGCGGGCAAAGGAACGCTTTTCGTTAGTGGAAGGCCTTGTGCTCGAGGCGGATTGGGAACAAGAACACTTACCCAATTGGTATGTAGAGGAACTCGATCTGGGGGAAAAGACGTGGTATCGCCTCTTTTTGATTCGCCCAAGTACGTCAACCTTGTCAAAGAATACTAGCAGCTATTCGTTTTCAGAGATACATACGAATAGCCCCCTCTATCAAGCTCAACTGCATACAGCACGTATTGCTGCACAGTCGCTATCGAATACGTTATTGCTCGGAGAAACAGGCTGTGGCAAAGAAGTCCTGGCGCGAGCCATCCATTCCTCCAGTTCGCGAAAAGACGGCCCTTTTCTTGCAGTCAATATCGCAGCACTTCCACGCGAACTGATCGCCAGTGAGCTATTTGGATACGCAGAAGGAGCTTTTACGGGAGCAAAAAAAGGAGGACAGCCAGGAAAATTTGAAGCCGCAAATGGAGGAACGCTCTTTCTCGATGAAATCGGGGAAATGAGCTTGGAGCTTCAAGTGCTTTTGTTGCGGGTACTCGAAGAACGCAAAGTGACGAGGTTGGGTTCCCACGAAGAAAAGCCCTTGGACATTCGTGTGATCGCTGCCACCAATCGTTCCATTGAAGAAGATGTACAGAATGGTCTGTTTCGTGCAGACCTTTACTACCGGCTAAATATCCTGCAAATACGCATCCCTCCTCTGCGCGAACGCAAAGAAGACATTGCAGCCTTGGCTAACGAGTTCCTCCAGCAGCTTCATACCCAATACGCTGGCGGTCCGACAGGTATCTGTGAATCTGCCCTAGCGATCTTGCAGCAGCATTCATGGCCCGGAAATATCCGTGAGCTGCGCAATATCGTGGAGCGAGCATTTTTACATGCGTACGGTGATCCGTGGGTCACCTCTCACCATCTCCCAAGCGAATGGCAGCAGCAATATAGTCTGCAAGAAGCATCCAGCGAACCTTTGCCATTATTGCGCGAATTAGAGCGACAGACAATCCAGCAAGCCATCACAGAAGCTCCATCTATCAGCGCCGCTGCCAAAAAGCTAGGTATTGCGCGAAGTACTCTGTATCGAAAAATGGAAGAGTTAGGAATCGGATAAGAAAATCGGGGGATGAGCGTAAGCCGCTTTTCCCCCGAAATCGTTTACTGATGCTCTATTCGTCAGCGAGTGCTCGCCGTATCGTCATTCTTGCTTCCTCTGCTACTACCTCATCCTTATGATCAATGGCTTGCATCCAAAGCAGCATCGGAATGTACACCGCCATCATCCTGGCCAATATTTTTGTCTCTTCATCCACTTCTCCATACTCTTGAAAAAACGATTGGCGGGCATGTGGCGGTAAAAAACTGTAGACCACATTTAAATCCGCTCCTGGATGACCCACATTGAGATCTCCCCAGTCAATAATGCCTGATATCTGCCCGGCTTCATCTACCAGCATATTTTTCACATGGAGGTCTCCGTGCAGCAGCACTTCACGCGGACTTATTCGGTCTATCACGACTTGTCCTAAATAATTAGCGATCGCATCCCGATCTTCTCCAGAAATATGCACAGCCAAGGTAGACAAGAACGTCTGCATTTTTTCTTTTCTCTGTGCAATGTCCAGAAGGTTCCTATGATCTTGCTCGATCCCGTTCTCGCGGGCACGCTGGGGCAAAAACGCGTGCAAGCTTTTTAAAAACGTCGCGAGGGCCACTGCCGATGAAGCGCGCTGCTCGTCGGTCAAGCCCTTTGGAAACGTTCCTGGAAGATACGTGTACCCCAAAAAAGGGAATGGGTAGTCGTTGGTTGGTTCCCCATAAAAAATTGGCTTCGGATACGGTATCGTCAGGAATGCCGCAAGCATTGGCAGCAGCATCCCTTCCTTTTTGATCAATTCCACAGCGACATTCCGCCTGGGAAAACGGAAAACAAAATCGTCCCCCACTCGAAAGACCATGTTATCCCACCCACAGCCGATCAGCTTGATGGGCATAGAGGAGAGCTGCGGAAACTGACGGAGGATGAGTGCGCGTACCAATGGTTCAGATACTTCCCAGTCAGCATCCCATGGATTCGCGTTGGTCATTATTTTCGTTCCCTCCCCTTCGTCGTTTCATCTGCCGTGATAATGCTTACAGCTACGATTGTGTAGCACGAATCTGATAGACACATCTCTTTCCGCCGATTGCCACGCATTCCGTCCGTTCTACGCTCGTTTGGAGTAATGCTCGGTAACAAGCAAGCTCTCTTGCACAAATCATCTGATACCGATCCGCTACTTTAAAATAGGGACAATTGTACTGCGTAATCACATATTCCTCATCACTGACCTGTTCCCATCTCGCCATAAATCCGTTGTCATCTTGGATGCGCGCCATCTCTGCCACCTTTTCAGATAGCGCTTTCCCTTCCATTTGTCCCTCGTATTTCTGGATAATCTTCTCTTGCTGTCTTGCAAAAAATTGATCCACGCGGTCTTCCCCGTCTGCCAGCACGATATGCTCCATCAAATCCACGGCCAATTGCCCGTAATCATTCGGAAATTGTTCGTTACCTTGCTGTGTCAACGAGTAGTAGTGCATGGGTCTGCCTGCTTTTTGACGACCTACTCTGCACACAACAAAACCGTCTTTTTCCAAGTAGATCATTTGTCTGCTGACAGCTACCTTTGTGAGCTCCAGCCTGTTTTGCAAATCCTTTGTGCTGAGCTCCCCTTCCCTTTTCAGCAGCAAAAGAATGTATTCACGTGTGGATAGGTGTCTATATCTCTCCATTTTCTCTTCGCCCCTTTATTTGGAAAAGAACGATACGCTCACAGTATATGTCCTTTGTATAACTAATTCAACAAACATGTTTATAAAGTGACATTCTTTGTTCATCGCGAAGGCTACGCAACTGCAATTTATTAAACATTTTAGTTGAATATATATAAAATTATTCCTATACTGTGATTGAAGTGCAAGGTGTTTTTTTCCAAGAAGGATAGGTGAAACAAATGAAACCTGTATTCTCCCTTCTCCGTGAACGACAGGTCGAAGTGACTTATCAAGAGCCTTTGGCGGCACATACTACCTGGAAAATTGGCGGACCTGCGGATTTACTGATTACGCCGAGCAGCAAATCCCAACTGATCATGGTCCTACAAATCCTGAATGAACATCATGTTCCATGGATGGTGATGGGAAAGGGCTCCAACCTTTTAGTCACAGACAAGGGGTACCGTGGCGCGGTTATCAAATTAAACAAAGCTTTGGACTATGCCCGAATCGTGGGAAATCAGATTTACGCAGGGGCTGGCTACTCCTTGATCAAGCTTGCAGCATTGGCAAACAAGCACAGGCTCAGTGGCTTGGAGTTCGCAGGTGGAATACCCGGGTAATCGGACATTTTCCATTCAGCTGAAGTAATCACGCAAACGGGAGCCATTCGCTCCTTGCGTGACGTAGATTTGGATTTTTCTTATCGCCACTCTTCCTTGCAAGATGCTAATGCGATTATCACGGAAGCCGTTTTTGAGCTGACTATGCGCGACAGCGAAAGCATCAAGCTCCAATGGAACCGCTATAAAGAAAAACGTTTACAAACACAGCCTCTGCCGTTCGACTGTGCGGGTAGTGTATTCAGAAATCCTCCGGGCCATTTTGCGGCAAAGCTCATTGAAGATGCTGGTCTTAAGGGCATGCGGTACGGAGGCGCGGAAGTATCGAGCAAACATGCTAATTTTATTATGAATACTGGCAATGCGACTGCACTTGATGTATGGACACTCATGAGGCAGATTCAGGAAAAGGTTCACAGCCAATCAGGCATTCACCTTGTACCTGAGGTTGTAATCGCAGGAGAAGAGTAAGCATAAAAAAGGGAGGTCTCACAATGATTCACATAAGCGAAGCTGCCGTCACTCGCCTTCAACATATGCTCGAACAAGAAAGCTCTACTCTCTTCATTCGTTTTGGCGTAAAGGACGGAGGGTGTTCCGGGATGACCTACGGACTCGGTTTTGATGATACGTATCAAGAAGGCGACACTACAATCGATATGGATAGTGTGAAGCTGGTCGTCAATCCGGAAAGCTATCCGTATGTCGATGGCGTCGAACTCGATTACAAAGAGACCGGAATGATGGGTGGATTTACGATCCAAAACCCCCATGCAATTGCAACCTGCGGCTGCGGAAGCAGCTTCCGTACAGCCCTACAGCGTGGAAAAAGAGAAAAGTGTGAATAAACCACCAGACGAAAATGACTTGTCACCGATTCCCAATGAATGCTATTCTATTGAAAAATTTCCCCCTATTCATTATGTAAGGTGACAATATGCTTTCATTTTCCCGATTGATAAAATGTAAACCCCCTATCCCGTAATCTCCCTCCTACGCTGTTTGAGATTTTCGGAATATAGGGGGAACGGACAAGTGAATAGAAAAATCTCAACACCATCTTTACTACTGTTGATTATCCTGGTGGGTTTTCCGCAAATTAGCGAAACGATCTACACACCTTCGTTACCTGATATCGCCAATAGCCTTCATGCCAGTAACAATATGATCCAACTGACACTCAGTATTTACTTCCTCGGCTTTGCCTTTGGTGTATTTTGCTGGGGAAGACTCTCTGACTCTATCGGTCGACGCCCTGCCATGCTCTGGGGAATTTTCGTTTACGGACTTGGCAGCTTGGGTTGCTACCTCTCCGATTCGGCTGACTGGTTGTTATGGAGTCGGTTCATCCAAGCTTTCGGTGCGAGTGCAGGATCGGTGGTGACCCAAACCATCCTAAGAGAGAGTACCGATACCACCACGCGGCATGCTGTTTTTGCTCAGATTTCCGCTGCTCTCGCTTTTACGCCTGCAATTGGCCCCTTAATCGGTGGTTGGGTGGATCAATCCTTTGGCTATCAGGCTGTCTTCTTCACGCTGATCGCAATGAGCGTAGTGATTTTTGCTTACGCATTTGTATCGTTGCCTGAGACCAAAACGTCTACAGCTTCAAAGATAAGCACGCTAGCTGTAGCCAAACGCCTTTTTACGGACAAAAGGATTTGGGCTTTTGGCTTCTTAATCGGAGCGACAAATGGCATGTTGTTCAGTTACTATGCCGAAGCGCCATTTATTTTCATTGGTTTTTTCGGCATGACGCCTGGTCTGTTTGGGTTATTGGGTATTTTCGTAGCTTTGGCCTCTGTGATCGGGGCAATGCTCTCGAAAAAACTGCTAACCAAATACCCGGCTGAGAGCCTAATTCTAATCGGCTCGCTGGTAACAACGTTTGGGGCAGTATGCCTTACAAGCTTCACTTTGTATGGCGCGAGTCCTTCCGTTGTCTCGATGGTGATCATGGTAGCCTCTCTCTTTACCCTTTTGCTGGGGATTGGGATCGCGATTCCAAACTGCCTGAGTTTAGCTCTTGTCCACTACGGTGATGTACTCGGAACTGCTGGCGCTATTTTTGGTTTGAGCTACTATCTCATCGTCAGTCTCATCACAAGTGGCATGAGTTATTTTCATAACGGCTCGTTGGTCACCATGCCTATCTACTTCTTGCTATTGGCGATCATGATGGTGCTTGTAAGTAAACAAATAACGATTAGCCATACAGCCAAATAGCCTATTCGCTCTGTTCAGCAACTTCAACATCAAAAAAGCCGATTCTCTCTTAGAGAAAATCGGCTTTTTGTCCATACTCGTCACTCCTCCCGCTTCGTCTCGATCGCTAGTCCTTCGACATGCTTGCGACTCATCATTTTACGTTTCTTCCGGTTCTCTTTTGTCTCGAAAACAATGTCCATGTCATAATCCGCCGGATACAGCTCTTTGCCCTCAATATGCAAGACGAGGCGCTTTTTGTTGATTTTATATTTCTGATTTTGAATCATGACACCAACGATACCCTTGGAGTCCTCCGCACTAAACACGATGCCGATTCTCCCCAGATAGGAGATGAATACACAATCACCAACAGCAAATGGTTTGTCACGCTTTGGCGTGGCTGATGTGACTACGGCTTCTTCTGAAATCTCCCGTGGAAGCTCCTCTCGTCTTTCCTCTTCCACTTCTACTTCCACTTCTTCTGACTTTTCTATTACTCGTGTCTCCACATAGCTTGGAGCCTTATCCGCTTCCTGCTCGATGTCTTGGTATGGTTCCAGCCTTACCATAGTGGTAGTCGTCGTCATGAACCCATTCCGAGTAATTTCCCGAGAACGCTGAATCATCTCAGACGGGATACCCAGCTTCAATGCGATCAGGAATGCGTAGCTCTGGCCAGCTTCTCCGATTCGCAAGCGATACAGTGGCTGCAAGGTCTCCTCGTCAAATTCCATTCGTGCATTTTGGAACCCGGCAGTTGCGGAGGCAAAATTTTTAATTTCGTTAAAATGTGTATTCACGATCACCGTCGCACCTCTTCGGTGCAGCTCTTCCAAAATTGCAATCGACAAGGCGACTCCTTCTCCTGGGTCTGTACCCGTTGCCATCTCATCAATCAAGACGAGAGTCGAGGCGTCTGTAATCTTCAAGATTTCCAGGACGTTATGAATATGCGCCGAAAACGTGCTTAACGCTTGCTCGATGCTCTGCCCATCGCCAATATCTACCGCGATGTTGCGGAAAATGGAGAAATGACTGCCTTCCTGTACGGGTACGAGCAAACCCGACTGGACCATCATGGTTAACAGTCCGATCGTTTTTAACGTCAATGTTTTTCCGCCTGTATTGGGACCTGTAATAATCAGCGATTTGTACTCTCGACCAATCTTCATATGCAGCGGCACCATTTTCGGGCCGAGTAGCGGATGCCGTGCTTCCTTGACATCGAGGATCCCTTTTTCGTTTAGTTCGACATTCGCGCCTCCGATTGCCAATGCGTACTTCGCTTTTGCGAAAAGAAAGTCATACATTCCAACGGTCTCGACATTCACGGTGAGTTCATGGGTGTATTCTTCTGCGAACGCGGACAATTGCATCAGTACTTTTGTTACTTCACGTTCTTCCTCTGCCTTGAGTGCTGTCAGCTCGAACTGTACGCTGCTGATCTCCGTCGGTTCCATATAGACGGTTTGACCGCTCGCTGATTCATCTAAGACACTGCCAGCCACTTGCTTGCGATGTTCTTTTTTGATGGGGATGACATAACGTCCATTGCGTGTACTAATCACATTTTCTTGCATGATCGAACGATATTTGTTCACGATCGAATCCAGTTGTCTTTTCAGGCGCTCTTCAAATACGACAATGCGTTTACGCACCTTCAACAAGTCTTTGCTGGCCGAATCGACAACTTGCCCATGACGGATGCATTGTTCGATTTCGTTCCTCAATTTTGTGGCGTCGTACATCGATGCTGCATAGGTGCTTACCCGTGGCGCCAATTGTGCTTTTGTCGCCATGTACTTCATTAGTTGTGAGCAACTTGTTAGGAACAAGTACAGATTTGTAAAATCGTTTACGCCAAAGACATATCCCGTCCCCAAGAGGGAAAGTATCTTCTCCATCCCTTCCAGCGCGGGAATTGGTACACTGGCTCCGTTTTGCAGGATGTTCTTGGCTTCTGCTGTTTCGTCCAGCTTACTACGCACTACTTTGGCAGAGTCTATCGGCATCATTTGTTCTACATGCTTTTTCCCTGCGTACGATAAGGCGTATTCCATTACCTTTTCTTTGATCTTGTCGTATTCGAGACGCTGTAATGCTTTTTCATTCATGGCTGATTTCTCCTTTTTCATGGAAAATAAAAAAGGGCGAAGAATGAACAAATGTCATTCTCCGCCCTTTTTTTGGGATACCTAAACAAAACGCAACCAAATAAAAAACCGCGCTGAACACAGCACGGATTTTGGGCGCAATGATAGGATTTTCACCTAAGGCATTGTATGATATCCGTTGTTCTTAACTAATTCCAAGGCCGATTATCACCCAGCACAAAGAAACTTTGCTACTTGGCAAAATTTCAAAGGTTGAATCAAGACCTTTTGTATGGAATTGCTTTAGTTAAGAACGACCGCCGACATCAACATCTCTCCCTAGATATGGTTCTTTTTACTATAGCGCATGTGATACTCTGGCGTCAATCCGCTTCGAATTTGTACAGCTTCACACCATAACCAGTAAAAATCTCGTCAAGCTGCTTACTCACCACATCCCAGTCCCCGCCTGCTAATCCGCAGCCGATCCCGTATGGTATGGCGATAGTCAGATTTTCTTTTTTCGCGAGGGAGAGAACTTCTTCCAACCCTTTTTGCAGCATGTCATATTTCGTGTAGACTCCTTTTTTCCCATAACCGAGCTGTGCGAAAAGGTTGGCAATGTACTTCCCTTCCCCAACCTGGCAAAGCAGCACTTGTCCAAGGAGATCACCACGTGCATCCGCATACTGCTCGCAATGCCGCTTATATTCCGTATAAACACTTGGATATTTGGCTCTTATTTGCTTGGCAAGCCCTGCTCCCATCACGCCCATGCAATTGACCTGCTGAACGATGATATTTTCCGTAGTTTCCAAAATGTTGCCTGACACGATTTGTACCCATTCATTCATGACGCTTACTCCTTTCCTTACGCTACATGTAGGGCTTTCCTTTTACGCTTTAAGAAGTGCAGGCATACAAAATAGAGCAAAGATGCTACTACGCCCAGGACATAAAACTTGGGAAGCAGCGTAAAGGTATGCATAACGATGAAGAAAAGCATCATGGTTGCGATGATTCCAGCCACGATGTACAGCAATGCTTCTAGGAGGAAAAGGAGACTTCCCTTCTTCCTTGGTAATCGCTTCATAATCCAATCTATAACGATAGATTGCGGAATCCCTAACAGAAATACCGTCGGGAACGTAAACATCGCAACGAAAAGAACCGAGGATCGATCCTGAAAATACAGAAGCGCAGCCCCAAACGTAAATAAAAAGCTGGCCAGTATACCCGCAATAAACCTTTCAGCCATGCGGAACCATCCCTCCTTTTTCCTACACCTGCTCACGTGTAAACAGGTCTGGATAGTTTAGAACCAACCCGTTTGTATCAACCGTCATGTTTTCCACGAATGTTCCTGCCCGATATTGATAGACAGACGAGTTCTCTTTGCTTTCTAGCAGCGTATATTGTTGCTGGACTTGCCTATACATCAGCTCATGGGCTGAGAAATAGACTACCTGAATAGACTGTGGTTCCCCCGGAGAATACGACAAACGCCGGATTGGCAGTGTATTTGTGAAAGGTGTACAAGAAATATCGATATCGATACAGCCAACGAGCTCAGGAATGGGCTCACCCATCTCGTTTGTCCAATTTCCCTTGCCATCCGATGAGAGATGCAAAGCTCCTTCTTCACCCACAATCGCCAGGGAAACCTCTCGCGTGGCCCAATTTGAATCCAGGACCATTTCATATTGGATTCTGGTAAGGGTAGCGTCATCCAGCCTCCCGATCACCATGCTATTTACGTGGATTCTGTTCGACCCCTCCCGTATTCTCAAGTGCTCATATCCGACACCTGTCGCCGGTTTCCAGATAACATTCGTTGGTAACACGCGAAGCCCTCCGATCATTTGTTCCCCTTTTCTCTATCCTATCATTTCTTGGATGAAAATGGTAGAGCCCTGTATGATCGGCTTACACAACGCATACCTGCGTCATCCATGGAATAGGATTATAGTACCGGAAAAGAATGGAAAGGAGACAATCGATGGGTAATCCCTCCTTCTCCTTAACACAACCTGACATGCTGTCCATTATTCGCAACGGTCTCCCAAAAACCCACTCTCCCCTCCATATCATCATCGTTGGGGCTGGAATGGCTGGTCTTGTTTCCGCCTCGTTGCTTAAAGCAGCAGGGCACAACGTAACGATTTTGGAAGCTGCGGACCGGATAGGCGGGAGAGTTTTCACACTGCGCTCTCCTTTTACCCATGGGCATTATCTAGAAGCTGGGGCCATGCGTATTCCTCATACGCACGAACTTACTCTAGCATACGTGAGGAAATTCTCTCTTCCCCTTCATCCATTTGTCAACAGCTCTTCCAACGACATCCTCTCCATAAATGGCATCAAAACAAGACGTTGGATCTATGAACGCAATCCTGACATCCTCCGCTTCCCTGTAGCCCCACATGAAAAAGGTCGTACTTTCAATGAGTTAGCCAGTCAGTCCGTTAAGTCTGTCATCGACTTCATCAAACTCGATCCAGCGAAGAATTGGCCCATCGTCGTCCAAAAATACGATCGTTTTTCCATGGATCAATTCTTGCGCTTCAATCCTGTTGGCCCTTCCTTATCCGCCCCCGCTATCGATATGATCAAGGTCATGACTGGCTTCGAGGGTTTTCCTGAGCTCGCTTTTCCCGAAATTTTACGAGACTTCATCCTGTTCGATCCTTCTACACGTTTTTATGAAATAACAGGGGGATTTGACCAGCTACCACAGGCATTTCTTCCACAATTACAGGCCCACATATACTTCCGGCATAAAATGACGCGAATCGTCCAGACGGGAAAGCAAATGACCATTTCTGGCGTTCGTACCGACACAGACGAACGATTTCAGATGACCGGTGACATCACGATTATTACCATCCCTTTTACTGTCTTGCAGTTTGTTCAGGTCGAACCGTACGACCTGTTTTCCTATCAAAAATGGGATGCTATTCGTCAGCTCCACTATGTTTCCTCCACCAAAATAGGTGTTCAGTTTTCTCAGCGCTTCTGGGAAGCACAGGGAATAAGGAGCGGACAAACCGTAACGGATTCACCTATTCGTCTCTCTTACTTTCCCAGCCACGGGTTTGATCAGCCCGGAGGTGTCGTATTGGTTAGTTACACATGGGAGGATGATGCTCTGCCATGGCTCAGCATGTCGAAAGAGGAACAAGTGCTGCAAGCGGTAAAGCATCTGGCTGACATTCATGGGGAGCAGGTGTACAAAACCTTCGTTACGGGGGTCACACATAATTGGGCGTTGCAGCCTTATGCTGCTGGTGCCTTTGCCTTTTTCAAACCGTTGCAGGAGACGGAATTAACTCCCTACATTGGTTCGCCTGAAGGAAAAATTTACTTTGCCGGGGAGCACACCTCGAATGAACATCATGGCTGGATTCAAGGGGCGATTGAGTCTGCTGTGCGCGTGGCTGTAAAGGTGGGTAGAAAATAAGCGGAGGTCTGTACGATGAAAATTTCGTACATTCCCCCGCTACTTATCGATTACGATTCTTTTAACGAATTCCATTCATATTCTTTTCGAAGCAACGCCAGCTTCATAAGATCAATGTACATCCCATTTTCAAATTCCGTTTCTCGATGGATTCCTTCCACTTGAAAGCCAAACTTCTGGAGCAAATGGATCGATGCCGTATTTCGGGTATCTGCGTCCGCTTCTATTCTGTTTAGATGCATATGAGAAAACCCGTACGCGATAATTGGCCGCAGTGCTTCCGACATGATCCCCTTATTCCACCACGAAAAATTCAGATCATACCCGATCTCTGCTTTGTTATGTATAGCATGATAATGTTTATAGCCGCAGCTGCCAAGAAATTTTCCAGTAGAACGATCCGTGACCGCCCACCTGATTCCCTGCTTTTGTTCAAATAAGTCTCGATACCATCGAAGTTCATTTTCAGCATCTGCGATCGATTGAAACCTCGCGATCCCTACATATCTCGCCACATCTTCATGTGACAACACTTCAAAAATATCTTCGATGTCTTGTTGATCAGGTTGGCGAAGGATCAATCTGTCTGTTTCGATGATAGGGAATTGATCGAACATCGTCGGGTTACTCACTATTAGAACCTCCTCAAAAACGTATGATGAGAAATTTTTGGTGCCTACTACAGTATCTTACGAAAATGATATTCCATTTCTCCACCCAAGGCTGCCAGAGTATCACCTGTTTCACGGAAATCATGGGTATAAATCGTTTCAAACGGCCCAAAATCCGTTTGCTTATAAAACTCAAAGCAAGGGAAGCCATCATGCGCTCCTTCAATCTGCACAAGACCATCCCTTTTCGCTGTTACCGACAATAAGTAGTCAACCGGTGGCGCATGCTCATTCAGGGGATTACTCGCGCTTGCGCTCATTTCAAAGCTCACTTCTTCATCCGTTTTCCATACCATATTCCTGCACAAAATGCCCTCCGTACTCGCTTTTCCCTTTCGCAGCTGAATCGAGCCATCAGGATTCGTGATTTTCTCTGTTGTGATTCCCGTATTCTGATAAGTAAAAATTTCTTTTTTCATAAAGTCTACGACAACCTCTTGCTCCACTCTGGAACGCATGGTGTTAACCGCATACGGGGTAAATTCACGCGAATCGCCTTCGAATTGAATGATTCTTCCTGTTTGCGGATCAGTCCTTGGTTCCGTCCATGATAAGGGGATAAATACACTTGCCCTGATTTTGATCAGGTTCACCATACTTTGACACCTCCATGTGTGATTGTTCTTCTAAGACAAATATGTTTACCAAAAACTAATACGCCATGAGCAACGCTTTTCTACAATGATCCTGGTTTAATTTACGCACGAATAACTCACAGATGATAGTCCCAAAATGGTATAGAGTTTTAGACCGAAACCCCTTATGGTGCAAGAGGTCCCGGTCTTCTAAATCACCAGGTAATTTTAAATTTCTTTCCGGATCCACAGAAACATCTACGATTTAATTGTCCTTACGCACTAACAGTGAGCAACATTCCACATGACTGGACAGATTGGGCTTCATTTTCGTAAGGCGAGCTTCTTTTTACCAACCGATCTTACATTTGCTGAATTCCGTTGGACTGTCTTCCGTCGGTTTACCCTATTCCTAGACCCCGGCCCTCGAAGGATTGCAATTACACTTGAAGCGGAGACTCCAGGAAAAGAAGGGAGTGCAGCGGTGACGATAACTGCTCTGAATCCAGGTTGATCAGGGTTGATAAACGATCTAAATTTTGCCGTAAAATTTCCTTTGGCGTCTGTAATAGTAAAGGCAGGGATTACGACACCAAAAGTATTTTCGGTTGCAAAAACGACTACGATCCCTGCTTTAGGACGTCCGTTCACCTTGACTTGTCCCGAGAGATTCGATGTTTCCCCGGCTACGATTATGGTTGGTACGGCGATCATGGTCATCGTAGCTTTTTTTCGTTTTGTTCCCTTTATTGAACTCATACCTCAACACCTCCATTAACAGTTATGGTATTACAGCATTACCATATGAAAATGGGGGGAGGTTTGTCTGTGCGAATGGAGAGATGTTTGCAGGAAATGCTAGCTCTCTCCGCTTAGAGCAGATGCATCTTGGCTTCGCCTCGTCCCACTGCTCTTGTCATTGTTTCCAGCCTAATCAGAATGTCATCTATTGATTCTCTATTTGCAAATCAGTCATTCCCCACGCAAAAAATAGGACCTATCACGATAAAGTTCCCCTTATTTTCGTGTGACTGTACTTCCTTTTTCGACACGCAGAAATATTATCCTATTTGTGCCTCGTTTTCTAAATCGCGTTTTCACGACTGCCATGATATGATTCAAAAAGCTAAGAATAATCCAATGTTTTCCATATATGAACTCACATAACATCAAATAAGTAAGGTGGGATGATGATGCAAGAGAATGCCAATGTTCACGCTCCAAACAGATGTATTTTTCTCGTTACCGGGATTATGGCTTCGGGAAAATCAACAGTAGCTCAGTTACTTGCTGAAAAGCTGAATCGAGGCGTTCATCTGCGAGGTGATTCGTTCCGACGAATGATTGTAAATGGCAGAGAGGAATATATGCCCGAACCGTCAGAAGAAGCCATTCGTCAGTTGTGGTTGCGCTACAAAATAACAGCCTCTACGGCAGACACTTTTTTTGAAGAAGGATTTAATGTCGTTGTACAGGATGTTGTGATTGGCCCCTTTTTAGGCGAATTTGTTGAAATGATTCAAAACCGTCCGTTGTATGTGGTAGTACTCACGCCAAATGAAAAAGCGGTTGAAGAAAGAGAAGCTTCCCGTCCAAAAACAGGGTATGGTGCTTGGACGATTTCCCACCTGAATAATATCTTGCAGACCGAGACACCAAAGCTCGGCATGTGGATCGATTCTTCCGAGCAGACGCCTCAGGAAACTGTCGAGGAAATCTTACTCTCCGTGAAAAAACCTGAGTTCGGTAAAATCCCGAACTCAGGCAACCAGATCGTCTAACTTCTTACACTGCGTACATGGTTGGCCAGAAGTACTCTACGCCTTCCGCGTACAAGAACGCTTGGAACTTTTTCAGCTCATCGGGAGTGTTACGGACAGCGCGAGGAGTCAGGCCATGTTGCAAGCAATAAGCTGTCAAATAACCAGCTACCTCACCGACGTTCCACTCTACTGGGTGGAGACGGAAGCATCCATTTGTAATATGCGTAACCCCAAGATTTTTGCCCGCTGGCAGCAAGTTATTTACACGAACAGGGATTAGGCTGCCCAACGGAATTTGGAACGGATAGGTAGACACATCGACGTAATTGCGGTTCGCTGTGCTCGGATGCAGGTCGATTCGGTAGCTACCGACACCAACAGAATCTTCGAAGGCTTCTGCTTTGCCTGTTTTGCGGACAAATGCGCTCACATGTTGCTCCAATACGGTGAATTCCGCTTTGATCCGGCGGGATTCACGAATATAAGGATACATGGCCAGTCCATCCTCTGTTCCCATTACATCCTTGCGCAGTCGCAGTCCTGGATACCCTTGTCCGCCATCTGGGCGAGGAGCCTCTGTTTGCATCCAATACAGAAGGGAGAGACTCAACTGTTTACCGCCGTAAAGGTGACGCTGACGCTCTTCCTCTGACACATCAATGATCGAGCCGAGCCAGTAATCATTTTGCGGCCAGTTCACAGTCGTTACGCCACTCTTGTACAATCCGGTTTGGAAGTTCTTCGGATCAGCAATCTGACGATACGTGAAGAGTGGAAAATACTTAGTACCCGGAAACAGCTCATATCGTACAGATTCAGCAGTATTTCGCGGGTTGGAGCCTGTCCAGCTAAGCAGCTTGTCCGGCCAAAAATCTGCTTTGTAGTTTCTCCAGAAGTCATACGTTTCCGGCTTGGCAATTGTATGATCTTCTCCTTCCAAATAATCCATGGCAAAGCAATACGTAAATGCCTGAATATCATTTGGCTGCGGCGGCCCGACAACAGCATTTGGCTCCCCTGTTTGATCCACTGATTCAGCGCCAAGTACGTATTCTACGCCGGCTTGCGGGAGTACATCTCCACATTCTGTCGCGTCCAAGAAATAAGGTGCTACCAGTTCATGAAAATCATGATGCTTCTGATCTTCTACTGTGATCGACAGTACGTTATCTCCAGCCATGCGAACGGCATGCAGCTTGTGATTCGTCAGAATAGTAAGTCTACCGCTGTTAATATAAGGAGCAAGCATCTGATAAAAAACAGCTAGCGCAACTTTTGGTTCGTGGCAAAGGCGACTTACCGAACCATTACCAGGATCAAGATTCGGGATGACGCGGGCTTCTGCCGTCATTGGATAGTGGTTACGATAATAATCACGCACGCTGTCACGGAATGTGCGATAGCTGCGCGTGCAACCGAATTGTTCGATCCATGGATGCTCATCTGGCGGTACTGCTTGGCTCGTAAATTGACCCCCAATCCAGTCAGTTTCTTCCGTCATAATAACTGATTTTCCTGATTTCGCTGCTGCCAGTGCTGCTGCGCAGCCACCAGTACCTCCCCCAATAATTACCACATCAGCATGAAGTTCTCTCATTCTACTTCCCTCCACATTCTCTACTTTTTGGTTGTTCCTTCCAGATTGTACGCAAAAATTGACAAAAGGTTACAATTTTCTCAAAAAAACAAAATTATATTTTTCATCGGCTTCTACTTGTGCAAACTTTGATTCTGCATTCGTGCCTCAAATTTGCCTAGGAGTTGCTGCCCCTTTTCATCCCCTTCCTGCTGTCTCTTACCAAGCCAGCATTCTACATCTCTACCCTGAAACTTGTATCGTTGGGTGAGATTTCCTTTGCAAAGTTATCCAAAATAAGAACGTACGTTCTTATATAAATATATACGAACACGATGCGAACAGTCAAGAAATTATTTCCTTTTTTCTCTATTATTTGTAAATCTCTAAACGGTTGAGAGTAAGCCAAAGTAATTGTAAGCACAAAAAATCCCTCCAGCTTGACTTTCTCCAGCATGAAGGGATGTTTAAATCGTCTTTATTTAAACAAATTAATCGTAGTAATAATGATTGGCATCGCGAACACGTCAATCAGAAAGGCACCTACGATCGGAACGACCAAGTACGCTTTTCGCGAAGGACCAAATCGTCCCGTTACGGCCGCCATATTCGCCATTGCGTTCGGAGTAGCGCCCAAACCATGCCCTGTAAAGCCTGCGACCATGACTGCGGCGTCGTAGTTTTTGCCAAGTAAACGGAACAGAACGAAAATCCCAAACAAGACGATGAAAACTACTTGAACAAATACGATTACGAGCATTGGAAGCGCTAGATCGGCAACTTCCCACAGCTTGATGCTCATCAGTGCCATGGACAGGAAGATTCCGAGTGTCACGTCACTGATCAGGTTGATGCTCTTCATGTCGATTACCTTTGGATTGAGCTTGTCTACGATATTACGGACAATCACCGCTACAAACATCGCTCCCACATAACCTGGTAAAACAAATCCGGATGCAGTAGAGAACAGCTCTCCCAAATACGTTCCCAATGCCATACAGAACGTAATCAACAGGACTTGGATGAAGAAGGTATTCGAGTGAATCGGTTGTCCTTTTTCTTCTACTGTCTCTACTACTTCTTCCGTTTCCGTCGGTTTCAGATCATGTTTGGCAATTAAATATTTCACAGTCGGTCCGCCAACCAAGCCCCCTGCTACGAGACCAAAGGTAGCTGCTGCGATCCCAATCGCCAACGCAGATTGAATGCCCATATCCTCAAGCGTTTGTCCAAAAGCACCAGCCGCTCCATGTCCACCTTCCATGGAGACAGCCCCAGCCATCATCCCGATCAATGGATGAATACCGAACACGGAAGCTAAAGACACACCGATTACGTTTTGGGCCAAAGCCAGAAATCCACAGGCGATCCAGTAAATAACGAGCAGCTTACCACCAAGCTTGATCAGCTTAAAGCTCGCTCCCAATCCAACCGTAGTAAAAAACGTGAGCATGAACAAGCTTTGCAAGGAAGTATCCAATGTAATTTGTAAAATTCCGGTCGCTTTCAATGCCGTTGCAATGATAGCGAACAACAAGCCCCCAACCACTGGTGCCGGGATACAAAATTTTTGCAAGAAGCTAGCCTTTTTTACGAGAAATGTACCTAATACGAGAAGTGCTACTGCGAGAAAAATCGTCGTTACTTGATTAAGTGCTAACGTCATAGTTGTCTCCCCTTAGTTCTCTAGTAATCCCATGATGGCTTCATTCGTCAAGTAAGCACCTAACTTTACTGTTCTTCCGTTTTCATCTAAAACCGGATTCACTTCACAAATATCAAAAGAAAGCGTTTTCTTATGAGCGGCAACGGTACGGATCAAAGTGCGAACAACCATCGGTGTTAAGCCGAAAGGAGATGGAGCACTTACTCCCGGTGCAAAAGCTGCGTTTAAAACATCTGTACACAACGTCAGCATGACATGATCGTGCTTTTCGATGAATTCGCTTACAGATAAACAAATTTCATCCATTCGTGCGTCTGTCATCTCTTCTTCATACACATAGCGCACACCAAGCTCATCTGCTTTATCAAATAGCTCCTGTGTATTTCCGAAGCGTTGAATCCCCAGCACATAATAGCTGCTATTTTTGTCATGCTCTAGTATTTGCCGAAACATCGTCCCTGATGAAGGCTGAACTTCATAGGAACGCAAATCGAAATGAGCGTCAATATTGATAATGCCCAGAGAAGCCTCTTTTCCAATATGCTTTCGGACACCAACGTAATGTCCATACAAGGTCTCATGGCCTCCGCCTAAAATAATGGGCGTCATGGCTTTGGAAAAGATCGCAGAGACGGCATTCCCCAACTCTTCCTGGGCAGCTTCTAGCTCTTCGTTTGGACAAGCAACATTCCCCACATCAACAAGCCTTTTTCCCTCCTCCACCTTCCAAGGAAGGCTTGCAAGCGCTTGCCGAATTGCGTTTGGAGCTTTGGCTGCACCTAATCGTCCTTGATTGCGCCTTACTCCCTCCTCGCATTCAAACCCAATGATAGCAACTGTACGATCCTTGGCAGCTTGCAATGTATCCAAGTCCGTTATTTCTACAATCTGATGGTAGCGAAAACTACTTCTTCTCTCCGTATGGTCAGTCCGGCCGGTCCACAAATCTGCTGATACATTCATTGGCAAGCTATTCACCCTTTCTGAACCTTTTGTTTATTGATTATATAATGACAAACTTATTATTTCTAATATATAATTTAAATAAATTGATAGCTTTAAGCTATAAATAAGGGTAGGCGATCCAGTTGGATATCAAACATTTGCACTATTTTGTGACAGTTTGCGATCAGTTGAGCTACTCCAAAGCCGCACAAAAACTGCATATTTCACAGCCTTCCTTAAGTAATGCGATCAAAAATCTGGAGCAAGAAGTCGGCTCTCCACTGCTCGAGAGAAACACGAGGAAAATGGAACTGACGGATGCTGGTAAAATCTTGTATCAGAAATCGTTGCTGCTTCTTTCCCAAATGAACATGCTGAAAAAAGAGATGGAAGAAGTGAAGCTGACCGGGAGCGGCGATCTCATCATCGGCATCATTGAATCCGTGAAGCATTGGATTCCAAAGGTCATTCGCGGATATCAGGGGCGCTTTCCCTCTATTAACATCAAGCTAATTGAGGTGCTAAGCGGGAAGGCTGTAAAGGAATCACTGCGGAAGTATCATACGCACTTGCTCATAACCAACCAATTCATCGATGAAGACGATATCGAATCCTTTCCTCTGTACGATGAGCGCTTAATGCTGGTGCTACACAAGGATCATGCGCTGGCGGAAAAAGAATCCGTTCGATTAAAAGACTTGGCTAATGAGCCATTCATCATTAGTACAGAGGGATTTCAGACGAGGGAGGATATTTTAACAGCCTTTTCGTTTGAACAAGTCAACCCGCAAATTAAATTTGAGATTGAGCGCTTTGAAACTGCGTTGACATTAGTGAGAGAGAATCTGGGGGTTACGATTATTCCGGAGAACTATTTGTCTGGATCAACAGATGCTTCGCTTGTTGGGAAAACGATTGATTCGCCTGCGTTGGAGCGGACGGTTTATTTGGCGTACTTGAAAAATCGTTATTTGGCCCCGGCGGTGCAAGCTTTTCTAGAGGAAGTTCGAGGGAAGTTTCCTTCCAAAACATAGCCAATACCCTCTCCATCACATAGAGGGTATTGGTGGGTTACTACCTTTGAGGAATCGTCAGCGTTAACTCTTCTTCCGTATTCTTCTGATAATCTTTCTTCCAGTAGAGAAGCTCAGTTTCACTCTTCCATTCGAGTGGGAAGTAGTCCGTGTGATCATCGGCTTGAAGCAGCTTTTTCTGCTTCATGGTAGCCAAATCATACAGCCATATGTCTTCTGTCTCTTCGTCTTCCATCCCGTATTTTTCTTTCGCAACTTTCCCACTTAATAAAGAAAATGCTGCCCATTTCGAATCTGGTGAGAAACGGAATTGGAAAATATAAGAGAAGGGCTCACTCATTTTATCGTTTGCTACCTGATAGATTTGTCCGCCGCGATGTCTGCTCGTTCCCGTATCCAATAGGAGATACTCAGAATCGGGAGACCATGTAAAGAAATAGCGGTCAATGACTGCCTCTTTTATTGGGGAGGGTGAATCGTTGCCAACCTTCCAAATGTATGCCTGACCTTCTTCAGTAGTTCCCTTATAATAGGCAACTGCTTGAAAGTTCGGTGACCATTTGGCGTGAAAGGTATCCTCGCCTGTATACAGCTTCTGCTCGATCTTGTCCATTTGCTGCCATGTTTCCGGACTCACCTGTATACTTTCGGCCTCCAAGGTTGTCTGTGGATAAGTAGCGGGATCAACAAGATTATAGTAATACGTGAAGCCATCTTTTCCATATACTTTTACATGATGAGTCGAACGTTCATAGTAGCGGGCGTTTCGGCGCTCCTCGTCCTTGTCGGGTAGGTAAAACGTGTATTCATCCTCCTTCCACTCCCCCTGATATGTTCCCCCTTTCACCTTTTCTATTTCACGGATTTTATGGAGTACTTGATAAGGAGACAGAGGTTCTTTTCGTTGTTCTTCCACTGGTTGGTTGGTAGGGACTGTTGTGTTTGGGCTAGAGGCTGGAATTGGTTCGGGTGTTGGTTCTTTCTCCGTTTCTTGAATGGGTGTAACGGATGGAATAGTGCTTGGTTTTGCTGTGGTCTCTGTTGTTTGGCCGGTGTTTTCCGATGTGATCGGTTTGGTCGGTTCCTGTTGACATCCGGTTACCAATGCGATCATGCCGAGCATCGAAAGCCATCTTCTCTTATTCGAAGTTTTTCTCAATGGTTAAGCGCCCCCAAGGATGGTAAGAAGTAGAAATAATACATTCCGATTATACCAATTTTTACGCGCATAGAATAAATTGCTTTCACAATTCGATCATCTTTTTATATAATTGGGAAATTCTTGAAAACATTCAAAAGCAGGTGATCCTTTGGTTAGTGTAGGCGATGCTCCTTCTACCTTTTTTGTGTTTCTCCCCGTCCTTCTCCTCTTATTTTTGAACGTGATTAATATTGTCATCAGCATTTGGGCATACCGTGATGCAAGGAGACGAGGGAATAGCAAGGAGTTCTCCATCATCGTGCTTATTGCTTTATTGTTTTTTCCGATTATTGGGTTGATTGTTTATTTGTTGATTCGGAAAGATAAGTTTTGAAAAGTAAGGAATTCTAATTTCCTTGCTTTTTTATTTTTCTCTTCGTACATCCCTCCACATCTGATTCTCCGAAATAAAAAAAGCAGTCAAACAGGAATCCCTTCCTGCTCAACTGCTTGATAAAAAAATTGGATTAGTCTCTCGTCACATTGAGGAGCAGATCGTTCTCGAATCCGCCGATTGAGATGTCAGAATAGCACTTGAGCATTTCTGTTAGCATCACCTTTGCTTCCAGTCTGGATAGAGGTGCTCCCAGGCATAAGTGGCAGCCTTTTCCAAAGGATAAATGCTTGTTGCTATTCGGTCGATGGATATCGAATTGATCTCCCTGTGCAAAGGTATTTTCATCACGATTGGCAGAACCGAGCCATGCCATGACAATCTCGCCTTTTTTCATCAGACTTCCGAACATATCCGTATCTTCTTGAACCTTGCGCATCAAAACCTGTGCTGGCGGACGGAAGCGTAACACTTCCTCGATCGCTTGATCTACCAGTTCCGGATTGTCTCTTAATTCACGATATACGCCTGGTCGATCCAGTAAAAAGCAGTAGAAAACACTGAACAAGAGCGTACTTGTCGTTACATTTCCTGCGAGCAGTAAGCTAATTGCAATATCAATAATCTCGCGGTCAGATAGTTTTTGGCCTTTATATTCTGTTTGCGTTAAATCGGAGAGAAAATCTTTTGCCGGGTTCTCTCTTTTTTCTTGAATGATCGGCGAGAGATAAACAGCCATTTCCTTCATAATTTCTTCTTTTTTAAGGGTAATATCCTCATACGTTTCGCGGGTCCCGGAAGTGATGAGAACATCGGACCATTGTTTGAACAGCATCCAATCACTGGACGGTACACCGAGCAAATCGGCAATGACAATCACCGGCATCGGGGTTGCGAGATCACCTAAAATTCTGATGCTTTGCTTTTCTTTTACTTCCTCCAGCAAATGACGTGAAATTTCTTGAATTCGCGGCTCCCACTCCTGAAGTGTTCTGGTTGAAAAGGCCTTTGTATAAAGCGCTCTCCTTTTTCCATGATCAGGCGGGTCCATCTCTGTGATGCCCTTTTCTTTCAATGCAAGGGAACCGGCGATTCGTTTGCCTGTATCGCTTGAAAAGAGATGGTAATCGGTCAGCACACGTTCTACATCCGGATAGAGAAATACGTTCCAAACCTGTTGCTTTTCATCGTAATGAACCGGGCTATTTTTTCTCATTTCCGCATACCAGCCATATGGTTCAAACTGTTGTTGCAGATTCTCGGCACCTGATATTTCATTAGGGAATACTATTTTATTCATTTCAATCACTCCTTATTTAAATAAGTAGGGAATTGCTGCAAACTGCTACACTCGGTAGGACTTGATTTCCTCTATCATGGTATCTAGGAGTTTTTCTATTAACCCACGATCTGTATTCGATTCAAAGAAGGAAATAGTGAGGGTTATGCAATCTTGATACGTACTGACTCCAAGCATCAGTCCTGGTGCGTAATAGGCTGGCGAGACGATATACGCCCCTGCGACTTTCACATCATTGAATATTATTTGACTCGTACTAATAATACCAAAATTTGATAATATTGGTGTACTTTTCCTATCCACTACAATTTGTTTTCTTACATCCTGAATGATCTTCAAGGTGTGATCGAACTCGAAATTTTCCACAAAGGCAAACGTGTTTACTGCATCATGCAAAATCTCTATATTATCGCGTTGATTCTTCATGAATTCGGCCACTTCTTTTACCTTATCTGCAAATGTCCCTGTTGCTTGATTCATAGTAGCGTGAACAACGCCAGACAAGTTGTAAATCGCGTCTGCCTTGCCTTTGGGTAAGAATTTCCTTACATTAACTGTCACCATGACTTTTATTTGCTCAGCCGGAACATTCTCCATCCGTTGATATAAAGCTCGCATGTAGGCCGCCAATATCACATCATTTACCGTAAACCCTTTTTGTTTAAATCCTTGTACCAGCTCCAGCCACTCTTCGCGTGGTATTCTGCGTATGGCTTGTTTCCTTTTAGCTGGTTCTCCAGGCGTAAACGGAAGTGTTGGTCCCTGGGGTTCTGGAGCTTCCGGCATCCCACCATCTGGGATACCCATCTCCTTGAACAAACGGCTCTGATCCCTGCCCTCAGGGTTTGATTCGGGAACGTAGCGAGGGTTTTTGGCAAGCTCACTATATAGCGATGCTAACAAGTGAACATACTCGATCAACCCTGCACCATCACTGCATAGATGATTCATTTTGATGCAAATGATATCTTTGGTCGAGGTACGCAGAATGCGAATTTTGACCATCGCATCAGCATCGATGTCTATTGGGCTCGACAGCCACTCCTGTAAGGCTTTCTCTACGGAATCGGATTCACTAAGAAGTTGTAAGGAACACCAACCGCTTGACGCCAAATCGCTGCGTCGCTCCCAATAGGGGCGGACTGGATCTTTTATAAAACGGCAACCAATGATCGGTTCTGCAATGGTGCTTGCCTCCATCGCTTGAAGCAATCGCTGTTGATTCGCCTGTCCGTCCATTTCCAGCACCATTTGTAGCTGGCAATCGGAAAGATAGCTGACCATGTAATTAAACCTGTCACTCCCGTTTGCAGGCAGTCGTTGCGGGATTGCCATATTTTGATTTACCTCACTGACATTCATTTCTTTCACACCCCTTCAACTAAAAAACATCCTGACTGTCCTTTTTATCAGCAGATTCTTGGGCTTCTATCGAATGGAAATCTTGTATTCCTCTAACCACATATTGATTTGGACGAGGTATTCGATCAGTTTGGTTGATTGAGCGAGATTCATAGGGGCTTTACCATCCAGTACAAATTGGATCACAGACTTATTAATCAAGGGTAATAAAGGCGAATTGGGATTCGCCAGAATTTGCTTCATATGGTCCAAAATCGCATGGTAATACTCTGGATGATAGGTCATCGGATATGCGCTTTTGTTGCGGTACAATACTTCCTGCGGCAAATAGCCTTTGAACGCCCTCCGAAGCAAGCCTTTTTCGATTTGATCAATATTTTTTACTTTCCATGGGACATTCCATAAATATTCAACCAAGCGGTAATCACAATAGGGAACACGTACTTCAAACCCCGTATACATGCTCATTCGATCCTTGCGATCCAATAGCAGCGGGAGAAAGCGAGTGATAAAAAGGTACGACATTTTGCGCTGTTGAGCTTCCAGAGCTGTCTCCCCTTCCAAAGGGTGCACCTCTGCAATTCCTTCCTCATACCGCCTGCGAAGGTATTCTTGTGGGCGAATCTTCTCGATGGCTTCTTCATTTAAAAAGGAACTCCACCCGTCATGCTCCATCCAAGGGAATTTGCCTGAATTCAAGAATTTCTCCTTTTGAAACCAAGGGTACCCGTTAAACACTTCGTCTGCCGATTCACCTGATAGCGAGACGGTCGCTTTTTTCTTCATTTCCCGGCAGAACAAATAGAGCGAGGTATCTGTCTCCCCTAATCCCGGGAGATCGCGTGCTCGCAACGACATATGAAAATGAGTGATCAGATCTTGAGCGTTGAAGGTAATCTCTTGATGTCTCGTTTGTACATGCTCTGAGACTGATTTCGCCCATGGCGCATCCAAGCTAATGTGCAGCAAGCCTTCTTCAAAATGCTGATCATTGTCAACAAAATCTACCGAATAGGTTTGCAACGTCTGCCCTTTTTTACGAAGCTCTTCAGCGGCTAAAGCGACCAGGCCACTAGAGTCCAAACCGCCAGACAGCATACTAACCAATGGCAGGTCAGAGATTAACTGACGCTTTACCGTGTCTTGTAACAGGGCGCGTATCCTTTCTGTCGTTGTATCCAAATCATCGGTATGCACCTTGCTCTCGAGTTTCCAGTATGGCCTTGTCCTGATTTGATCCTTTGTGACTGTTACACAATGTCCAGCTCGAACTTCATTTACATTGCGGAAAATGCCAAATCCAGGCGTTCTCGCCGGACCGAGTCCGATAATATCTGCTAACCCATCCGCTTCAACTTCAGGCTTCACTTTTGGATGGGCGAGCAAGGCTTTCAGTTCAGAGCCAAACAAGAACGAGCTCCCTCGTTGACAATAAAACAATGGTTTTACACCCAAGTGGTCACGTGCTAAAAACAAGCGATGATTTTTTTCGTCCCAAATGGCGAATGCAAAAATTCCATTGAGATGACGGACACATTCCTCTCTCCATTCCAAAAAAGCGTGCAGTAATACTTCCGTGTCAGAATTGGTTTGAAAGGAGTGTCCGAGCAGCTCTAACTGGCGGCGCAGTTCCAAATAATTGTAGATTTCGCCATTAAACGATAAGGCACATGTCTGATCTCCTTTTCGGTAGATCATGGGCTGCTTGCCACCTTCTGGGTCGATCACGATCAGGCGCCGATGCGCAATCGCTGCCCGTGGAGACAACCAATACCCCTCTTCGTCTGGCCCGCGATGCTGGATCGCTTGAGCCATTTTCTGCAAAATAGCGTGCTGGGATGACAAATCGTCATCCCAATCAAGCCATCCCACAATTCCACACATAGTAACCTCTCCTCTTGTTCGCAAATTTAGTGTTGGGGATGATGCGTTATCGCACGGACAAGCTCGCTTACCTTTTGCTCTGGGTTCGCTACCAATCCTTCTAAAAGAGCATTCAAGTGCTGCAGCATACTGCTAATTTCCTGATCGTTGAAGAAGCGACGATAGTAGTTGATATGCAAGACTAGCACTTGTTCATAGAAAAGGATCTCGACTCGTAATGGATGCTCTGTCTGCGCGATCGAATCATAGATGGTAGCACCGAGGACATCATTAAATCCTCTAAACACGGATGAGAAATCTGGGAGCTGTTCGCTTACCAGATAGCTGTCAAACAAAAGCCGATCCCGTGGAATATCGCACCACTCGTATATTTTTTTCAACGGCGTGTATTCATATTGACTCGTCTCTACTACCTTGGACTGCATGTTTTGGAGCCAGGACAAGAACCTCATGTTTTGCTCAATGCTCACGCGAATGGGCAGAATATTGAAGAAAAGCCCGACAGAATGCTCGACCTCCATCATCGCTATGCTACGACCAGAGAAGATCGTACCAAATACAACGTCTTCCTTGCCGCTGTAATGGTGGAGCAGCAATGCCCAAGCTCCTTGTACCAATGTATATGGCGTCAGATGATACTTCTTGGACAAGGATAACAACTCCGAGGAGACTTCTGGCGATACGATGAACCTTTCTTGAGAATAAGGAGGCTCGTCGGCAGAAAGATTCTTCCTGCTCGCTTGTGCCCATTCAAGTGTGGAGCTGGTCATTCCTTTCAGATTTTTCTTCCAAAACAGCTCGGCATCCGTTAAGTCCTGCTGTTTTTGTAGCGCAACATAATCCCGATACGGATATACAGGCACAATAGCAATCGCCTTCCCTTGGGAAAACGCTTGATAATATTCGAATAGTCTTTTCACGATCAACGTATAGCTCCAGCCGTCCTGCAACATCAGGTTGAAGACATAAATAAAGTAGTAGGCATCCTCTCCAACTTGAAGCAGAGCCAAATGCGCATGTGGTGCTTGGCCCATCTCGAATCCTAGTTGTCTTAGCTTTTGAATATAGGATTGCAATTGTTCCTGTTGATTTTCTTCCGGAATGCTGCGCCAATCTTCCTGTTTGATGTGGATATCTACTTTCTCATGCACGATCTGCATCGGTTCGTCCAGCTCTTCCCAGATAAATGAGGTGCGCAAGGCAGGGAATTGTTGGATAAGATGCTGCCATGCCTGCTCAAATGCAGCTACGTGGAAAAGACCACCCTCGATGCGAAAAGCATGATGAACCACATTTAAACCGGGCTCTGGATGATGTTTGTATCGATAGAGCATATTCTCTTGCATGATCGTCAGCGGATATACATCCTCCATATATGGGTTGTCTGCTTTTATCCGATCCAGCTGATGTTTATCAAGCGTGGGTAACTCTACTGTTGCCGTTCGTTTCGCACTTTGGGTGGTAGCCGCACCTGCAACCTCTGCCAGTTCAGCTATCGTCTGGAATTGGAAAATTTGCTGTGGAGTCAATTCCAAACCGTGTTGTTTTGCTCTCGCAACCACTCGAATGGTATGAATGGAGTCGCCACCCAATCCGAAGAAGCTATTATGTATGCCAACCTTGTCCAAGCCCAATATTTCAGCCCAAACATCGGCAAGAATTTTTTCCGTCTCCGTCGTCGGTGGTACAAAATCTCCCTCCATCTCTGGCACTTCCATAATCGGCGTAGGAAGTGCTCTGCGATCCAATTTCCCATTCATGTTCACTGGCATTTCCTTGATAAACTCAAAGATGGACGGAACCATGTAATCTGGCAGCTTATCCCGTAAATAACTGCGCAGCTCTGGAATGAACTGGCGAGCAACTCTGTCTGTCAAAGGATCGTTCGCATATGATTCGATCGGCTGGTAGTTCTTCACTGGACGATGCCACGGGGTGACCACTGTGTTACGCTGTCTTTTTTCTAGTAAATGCTCAGGTCGGAGCACAGCTTCATAGCTGCCATCCTTTCTATCCCCCATCCAAGCGATATCTACGCTGTATCGAAGCTCAGCACCCAACTTCCAAAGCTCCTCAGGGTCTATTCCAATGCCTGGAAGGTTTTGATCTGTTCTTAGCTCTTCCACCGTTTTGACTACATCTTTGCCAGCAAGCAACGACTGGTATCGATTCGCCCTGTCCAACCGTAAATTAGGAATATTCGTAAGACCCAAGATTTGCGGTTTATACTTGGTCATGATTTGGCGAAGTCCATCTATATTTTGGAGTCCCTCTTCATGCCAATCCAGCCAGGAAAAGTCCTCAATCGGCTGCACTTTTTTGCCCAGATGAAGAACCACATCATAGCGATAGCGTGTTAATTCATTATGATGACTTCCGCGCTTCAGCTTGATTTCTACATGGCTGATTTGATGCAACTGCTCTTGAAGCGCATAGAAAAAGGCAGGATCGATAACCAGCTCCTGCTCTTGTCTCATTCGTTTCTGCACGCGGCGCTGCAATTGATCCTTGGTCAACGTCGCCGGTGACTTTTCCATCTCTACCTCAGTGAGGAAGGTTTGCAGTAAAGAAAGATTACGAACATCACCGACAAAAATGGATCCTTTGTCATTCATGGCGTGTATGGCCTTTTTCAGCACATCCAACAGATAGTCCGCATCCGGGAAATATTGCACAACAGAGTTGAGCACGATCACATCGAACTTCTGTCCCTTTAACCCACTAAAATCATCCGCATAGCTCTTACGCAATGTAACATTGGATAAATACTCTCGTTGGTTGATCAGATTCGCAGTAATATAATCCAACGCCATCGACGAAAAATCCGTTCCCCAATATTGTTCACAATGAGGAGCAATTCGAGATAACAACAGCCCTGTACCGCACCCGATTTCAAGTACCTTTTTCGGTTGCAATGCTAGGATACGATCCACCGTCGAATTGACCCATTCGCGCATTTCTTCCGCTAAAAGAGGCTCACCCGTATAGCTACTGTTCCAGCTGGTGATGTTGAAATCGGCCTCATATTTATTTTCATCATCATAGGCTTTATCAAAGACATCCTGCCATTCTGATACCTGTTCTGCAGGAAGAGCTTCTTCTGTTGCCTTTTTCAGTTTTTCCTTGGACTGTGAATCTGGCACGATATAAGATACCAACTGCTTATGCCCTGGTCTCTGCTCGGATTCATGGACGATCACAGCCGATTTTTGTACACGTGGATGTTCATCTAATACAGCTTCAATCTCACCCAACTCGATACGGAACCCTCTGAGTTTGACCATAAAATCAATTCGGCCTAAATACTCGATTGTTCCATCCGGCATGTAACGCGCCAAGTCCCCTGTTTTATAAAGGCGTGCCCCTTCTTTTTTGCTGAACGGATCAGGGATGAATTTCTCTTCTGTCAGCTCAGGTCGGTTATAGTATCCGCGAGCCAGTTGCACACCACCGATGTGCAGCTCTCCAGAGACACCTACGGGCACAGGCTTTAGGTGCTCGTCTAACAGATAGATTTGGGTGTTTGCCACAGGACGTCCAATCGGCACGGATCTTAGCTTGCTTCCTTTTTGACATGCCCAGTATGTGACATCAATCGCCGCTTCGGTAGGACCATACAGGTTGTGCAATTCCGCATCGAGACACTCGAAAAAGCGCTCCTGCGTTGAAAAAGATAAGGCTTCCCCACTGCAAATGACGCGTCGAAGCGTATCGCAGCCACTAATTTCCGTCTCCTCCAGGAATACTTGAAGCATCGAAGGAACAAAGTGCATGGTGGTGATTTTCTCTTTTTTGATCAGGCGTGCCAGATAGGTCGTATCCTTGTGTCCTTCTGGACGAGCTACTACCATGCAGGCGCCTGTCATTAACGGCCAGAAAAATTCCCATACCGACACATCAAAGCTGAAAGGCGTCTTTTGCATCACCCGATCGGTTTCATTCAGTTGATATTGTTCCTGCATCCATAAAAGTCTGTTGACGATACCGCGATGGGCATTCATCGCCCCTTTTGGCTTACCAGTAGAGCCTGAGGTGTAGATCATGTACGCCAAATTGTCGCTGTTGACTCCGCTTGCAGGCGCCACATGGCTCTCCATGCCGATTGTCTCCCAATCTGAATCGAGGCAAATGAGTTGTCCACTGTATTCAGGCAGCGTGTTTTTCAGCGCCTCCGCAGTCAAGAGAAAAGAAGGATTCGCATCCGTGATCATAAAGGCCACCCGATCTTGCGGATAGCTCGGATCTAGGGGAACGTAGGCTCCACCTGCTTTGAGGATACCTAATAGCCCAATGACCATTTCCAAGGAGCGCTCCATATAAATGCCCACAAGCGTTTCCGCTCTTACCCCCTGTTTACGGAGAAAATTCGCCAGTTGATTCGCTCGTTGATCCAATTCACGGTAAGTGAGTTGCGCCTCTTCAAAAATAACGGCTGGCGCATCTGGTGTTTTGACAGCCTGCGCTTCGATTATTTCATGAAGACACATATTTTGCTCTGGGTAGTACGTCTTCGTATCGTTCCATTCAACTAACAGCTTTTGCTCTTCAGCAGCGGTCAAAATCGGCAAATCAGCAATCGGCTGGTTTGGATTCGCGACAATACCTGCCAGCACGATTGTAAAGCTTTCTAGCAGACGACTGATTGTCGATTCATTAAAAATATCAGAATTGAACTCAACGTCGAGGTCAAGGATATCCCCTTTTTCTACAACCTGAATCCAGAGGTCAAACTTGGATGTGTTGTTACGGAACTCTTCAAATTTGACCAAGGAAAAGCCTAATGCAGACATGTCCGATTTTTTCGGCATAGGAAAGTTCTGCAACACAAAGCAGACTTCGAATAATGGATTTTGACTCATATTACGCTCAGGCTGCAATTCATCCACCAATCGTTCAAACGGTACGTCCTGATGCCTGTATGCGCTGTTCGCTGTTTCTCTCACACGTGACAACAGCTCTCTAAAGCTTTGATTGCCGGAAACATCCGTTTTGAGAACCAACGTATTTACAAAAAAGCCGACCAAATTTTCTATTTCCACTCGGTTACGGTTTGCTACGGGCACTCCCACCCGGATATCATTTTGCCCGCTGTAACGGTGCAGCAATATTTTTAACGCAGTGATCATGACCATATACAGCGTGGCATTTTCCTGCTCGCTCAGCGCTTTTATGGCATGGGAAAGGGAAGATGGAATTTGTAGCTTTAGGCTCCCTCCTTGAAACGTTTGGATGGGAGGTCTTGTACGGTCTACTGGCAGCTCTAACACGCTGCTTTCTTTTCCAAGAGTGTCTCTCCAGTAAGAGAGCTGTTTCTCCAGCACTTCTCCTTGAAGCCACTCCCGCTGCCAGCTTGAAAAATCGGCATACTGGATCGAAAGCTCAGGCAACGGGGAGGGCTTGCCCGCCAGATAGGCCTGATAAAGCAGAACCATTTCTCTGAAGAAAACCCCAACTGACCAACCGTCAATGATGATATGGTGAACGTTTAAAAGTAGGATATTCAAATCCTCGCCAAGTTTGAATAACGTAACACGCAACAGGGGTCCCTTGGTTAAATCGAAAACATACAAGCTTTCCTCTTTCGCGAGTCGGCGAAACTCATCCTCCCTCTTTGCCTCGGGATGTCCTGTAAGATCGACGATGGGAAAAGGAATTTGCAAAGCAGGAGCAATTAGCTGGTACGGCTCTCCGTTTGCGACTTGAAAGGTGGTTCGCAGGGCCTCATGACGCTTCACGATCTCATTCACGCACCGCTCCATGATGTTTGGGTGAAGCTCACCCGATAGATGGAAGGCGGCCACCACATTATAAGCAGGACTGTTTGGTACCAACTGGTCTAAAAACCATAGTCTTTGCTGGGCAAAAGAGAGGGGCACGAAGCCCTCTCTTGAACGCCGCGGAATCCCCGTCTTTTTCGTCTCCAGTTTTGAGCCTTTCAGCTTCTCCAGCAAGGCCAGTTTCTTCTCAGAAAGCTTCGATCTGCTCTCTGCAAGTATCTCATCTCTTGATTTCGCGGATTCCTTATCGTTGATCATCGGATTGCTCTCCTTCCCACATGTTGAATTCATCAACTTAATAGCTCCAAAATCGCCTCTTCTGGAAGTTCATCAATAACAGCAATTAGTTCCTCTTCAATCAGTTCTGCCATTCCTGCAACGGTTGGCGCCGAAAAGAGGTTGTCTAGATTCAAATCAACCGGGAAGCTATTTTTCAATCTGGAAATAATCTGGGTGGCCATGATCGAATCGCCGCCCAGGTCTTGGAAGTTTTTGTGGATATCAACCTTCTTCACGCCAAGTACCTCTTCCCAAGCTGCAGCAATTTTTCTCACGAGTTCGTTACGTGGTGTGTCGTCTTCGTCAGCCTGAACACGAGTTACCTCGGTTGGTTGGACTATATCTTCTGCTCGATGCCCCTGTTTATCTGCTGTCAGTTCCGTGGTGGCGGCTGCTTCTTGATGGGTTTGGTTGCGTACGACAACTTTGGGTAAACGGTATCGCTCCTTGGCAAATGGGTAGCTTGGCAGACCTGATAGACGGCTCACCATTCCTTTTGGATAGACAGCTTCCCACTCTATTTCGTTCCCATGAACCCATAGCTCTGCCAGTTTTTTGATCTTTTTGTTCAGAGCGAGATTGCGGATAAAATCTCTTCCCTCTTCTGTATCACCGATCTTGATGCCGCCCGTTTTGTTTCTTTCTCCGATAAACAGATCAGCCGTTTTTTCTCCATTCCCTTGTATGAATTGCTCTAACTGTGCAATGAGCTGTTCTTTACTGTGTACCACGACCGCTACTCGATGAGACATGGGTTCTCTTGCAGTCTGATAGGTGTACAGGAAATCTGCCAGGTTCACATCAGGGTGCTTCTCTACAAATGCCTTGGTTTGCTTGGCATAGTTCACTAATTGCTCACGTGATTCAGCTGACAGCACAAAGACTCCCGTCGCGATCTCTTGACCCTCATCAGGAGTAGCTCCTCTTATGTTTCTTCTATCAAACTCTTCGATCACAAGATGGGCATTGGTGCCGCTGAAGCCAAAAGAGCTGACCGCAGCCAATCGAGAGCCTTTGGAATTGGTCTGCCAATCCTGCAGCTTGGTATTCACATAAACAGGGCTGTTTTCAAAATCAATGTGTTCATTCTCTTTGACAAAATGGATCGAAGGAGCCATCTTCCTGTTTTTCATGCTGAGTAAAACCTTAATGACACTCAACACCCCAGCCGCCGCTGTGGTATGCCCGATATTGGCTTTCAAAGAACCAATTGCGCAGAATCGTTTCTTCGGCGTGAATTGGCGGAATGATTCACTCAGCGCATGAATCTCTACAGGGTCCCCTAATTTTGTCGCGGTTCCGTGCGCCTCGATATATTGAATGTCTTCCACTTCAATCTGTTTTTTCGCGTAAATGGATTTTTGCAGGTCGCTTTGCGCTTGGAAACTAGGCACGGTAATGCCCAATGTCCGTCCATCCTGATTGGTTCCACTGCCGCGGATAACACCATAGATGCTGTCGTTATCCCGTACTGCATCTTGCAATCTTTTTAAAATCACAACACCAACCCCATCCCCAACGACAATGCCATTTGCACCATTGTCAAACGGGCGGCACTCCCCTGTAGGAGATAGCATCCTTGCGTTACTCATCGAAATAAACGGAGCAGGATGGGAATAAATCGTAATTCCTCCTGCGATAGCAAGATTGACCTCTTCCGTCTTCAGCTTTTGGCAAGCAATATCGATCGCAACCAATGAGGATGAGCAAGCGGTGTTCACAGCTAAAGCTGGTCCTTTCAGGTCAAGGAAATAAGCGATACGCGAGGCGAGTATACTCGTATCTGATCCGAGCATGCCAAAATGAGAGAAATCTTGTTCTACCGTCATTCCCGCCATAGCGCCAATGATCGTTCCAACAGGTTGTCCCCTCAGCATGGACGGGGTGTAACCTGCGTCCTCTAATGCTTTATAGCTCTCTTGTAAAAGGATGCGCTGCGTGACATCCATCGATTGGGCTTCGGTCGGAGAAATTTTGAAAAAAGCTGGATCAAAATATTCAATATCCTCCATCGCCCCGTATTTGATCGGCATATCGACGAGTGCATTTTCTTTGAAAAAGGCACGCCAGTCTGGATTGGTCACTTCTTTGATGCAATCTCTGCCCTCACTGACGAGCTCCCAGAATTCATCTTGCCCCCGAGCACCTGCTGTGCGGCAGGAAATCCCAATGATCGCAATATCATCGGAGGCTGTTCTAGGTGGATCGTAGGCAATATTTCGCGATGGGACTCTCTCTGTATACGTTGGCTTCGCTTCAAGACTATCAGACGCTTCTGCCTGCGCTGGTTGTCGCTCTGGTAGCTGAGTCGCGATGTAGCTCGCCAATGCTTCTAGCGAATTATGCTCAAAAACGATGCTCGTTGGTAGTTTTAAATGAAACTTGCTATTGATAGCTTCGGATAGTTGAACGGCATTGAGCGATCCAATGCCCAAGTCCTTTAGGGTTTCCACTTCTTCCAGCTCTTCTTGTCTCAAGCCTAAAACGGTAGAAAAGACCTCTATCAGGCTCGCTTTGATTTTTGTTCGATCTGGAATGGACTGATCTGACGACAAATCGCGTTTTTGTGCAGAATATTCAGATGATATTGGTTGATTTTGAGCATCCGACACGTTTGGTTTATTTGAATGGAGTTGGCTCGGCTCGTCTTGCTGCAAATGGCTAGCAATATAGCTTGCCAATGCATCTAGCGTATTATGTTCAAACACAACGCTGGTCGGTAGTTTCAAATTGAATTTGCTGTTAATCATTTCGGATAAGGCAACGGCGTTAAGAGAGCCAATTCCCATATCCTTTAAGGTCTCTACTTCTTCCAGTTCTTCCGGTTGAAGACCTAAAACGGCAGCAAAAGCCTCAACCAAGGATTCCTTGATGGTTTCCCGCTTCCAATGAGAGCTGTGGTCATACTGATTTGGATTCGGCAGAGTTCTCGCTTGCTGTTTCTTCGGATACGGAATATAACCGCTGTTTATCATTTCCGCTAACGCTTCTGGATAAGGTCTTTTCTTCGATAGTTTGCTGGCATTCCATTCACAACGCTTCGTGTAGGTAAGATGCGGAGCCTTTTTTAGCTTAAACAAGCAATAGCTGATCCACCCTCGTTCGAGAGAGATGGATTGATTCACCGTATTGATATACAAATCTTGTACAGCTTTAGGCAGATGCTTGATGTATTGTTCCACATCGGGATCATGTAAGGCGTTAGCAATCTGCGGCGATACGTCAATGATTTCATCGATCACCAACTGATGCTCCGCTAAAAGCTCAATCCATTCTTGTACGGTGGGAATGCTGACTTCGACGTTCTGGTCTACGATTGGTCCTCGCGTATTGGCTATGTAATCGATCAACAGAACGGTTCCTTCTTCGTTCAGAGAAGCGGAGATATTTTGAAATAGTCCGTGTTTATTTCGAATATGGAAGCTCACTTCAATCCCGACGATCATGTCGTAGAGATCGGGAAAGGCATCCTTAGAGCTGTCTTTATTGAAAATTTTCGCACGAGCCCCTAGATTTTTCTGCGCGATTCGTTGATTGCCTAGCTCAGCTTGCGCCTTCGTAATCGTAAATCCATGCGTTTTGATATGCGGATAGAGCTCTGCTATTTGAATCACATCTGTCCCGTGACCGCATCCGAAGTCCAGCACTTTTTGCACACGAGAGAAATTTTCTTTACAAAAAAGCACCTGGCGCATCTCTACTTGCTTCTCTCTTACCATTTCTCTTTCCAACGGATATTTTTCCGGGTTCAAAATGACACGGCTCATTGAAAAGCCTGGAATCTTCCTTTCAAATGGACATACGGTCAAGTAATCCTCCGAAAACTCCGCTTCGCTGCTATTAGCGCTATATGTGTAAATTTCAACCGCTTTGTTTTCGAATTCTGGATGAGCGGATCTCATGCTCGTCTCCCTCCTAGTGCGATTCGTTTGATTGCGTTCTATCCAGCACGTTCTCCTCTTAAATGGATAGGTTGGGAGCTTAGCTACTCTGGATAACTCCTTCCCTTCATGCAGCTTCTGCCAAGGGATAGGATTGCCGAGAACCCATAATTTTGCCAGTTCCCTTATCTCTCCCGGTTTGACTGCCTGAGCAACTCGGTCTGGCATCATTTCTTTGTTTTCCTTGAGATCGCCAAAAAAGCAATGTTCCGTCTCTTCTTGATGTTCCAACCAGCGTTCCAGTTGCTCTAAAAGCTCTGTCTGATTATTGATGATGACAGCCAAACGGCAAGGCATTTCTTCTCTTCCGATTTGCAGGGTGTAGGCTGTATTCGCTATATCCAACTGCTGGTTCTTTTGCAGATAACCAATCCAGCAATGAATATATGCTTGCAATCTTTCTTTATTCTTCGCCGAAAAGACAAACAGCTCTGGTTCTGACTCGTTTACTCTCCTCGAAGATGGATTGTGGTTGTATTCCTCCACGATAAGATGGGCATTCACTCCACCACCGCCAAAGCTGGTAATACCTGCTCGTCGGGGGACTGTCTGCCCATCTACGGTGACCTGCTTCCATTCCGATACCTCTCGCTGCAATTGAAAGGGAAGTTGATCAAATGGAATATTCGGATTCAATTCGTCAGGAATCAGGGTTGGAACCAGCGTCTGATGCTGTAAGGACAAAATCACTTTCATTAGCTGCGACATGCCGGAAGCCGATTCACAATGCCCGATATTCGGTTTGACCGAACCGAGTCGATAGTCCCCTTCTGCTCCTTGACGGTTGTGAAAAGCTTTCGTCACCGCTGTCATCTCGACGGCATCAACGATGTCTGATCCATAGGCGGAAGCTTCTAGGTAACTAATGGATCGAGGGTCCAGTCCACTTTCTTTCAACGCTTCTTCCATCACATCTGCAATGGGGAGGGGACTTGGTGTCATGTAGCTATTGGCTTTGCCCTTATGGTTGACAGCGGTACCGCGTATCACGGCATAAATATGATCCCGATCATGTACAGCCTGATCGTAATCCTTGAGAACAACTGCCCCTACTCCCTCGCCTGGCACAAAACCAATTCCGCCGTTCCCAAAGGCAGCACTGTCAGAAGTATGGGAGATGAGCTGCCCCACAGTCAGACCGAAGTAGGTAAGCGGATGTGTGTACAAATTCACTCCACCAGCAATCGCCATACTTCCCTTCCCGTTTCGGATGTATTCACATGCTTCATGAATCGCTACAAAAGCTGAGGAGCACATCGTATCGATCGGCATACTCGGACCCTGTAAGTTTAGATAGTACGAAACCCGATTGACCATCGACGAATACGAGGTTGTCGGAAAGTGATGAGTGGTTTCCGTACTATACAAATGAAAGCCTTGTTTCGTAATGCCACCAAAAACCCCTGTTCGCTTGCGGAGCTCCGTAGACATCTTGGATGAAGCATAGCCTGCATCTTCTAACGCCTTCCAGCACTCTTCTAAATACAGGCGCTCTTGAGGGTCTATATTTTCTGCTTCTCGCGGAGTCATCTGAAAGAATAGCGGATCAAACTGATCAAATTCCTCTAAGAACGCCCCCCACTTGCTATAGCTTTTTCCTTGGGAAATGGCTTCCTCTCGATTTGGATGATAATACGCTGTCCAATCCCAACGCTTTTCTGGAATTTCAGAGATAGACTTTTTCGCATGCAGTAAGTTCTCCCAAAACTCGTCCAAGTTGTTCGCTTGAGCAAAACGCCCACTCATGCCAATAATCGCTATTTTACCGGAGGATGCAGGTTCGTTCGTCGTCCTTTGCGAATGGACAGATGATGCAAATGCTCTCGTTTTTCTTGTGTCTCGTTTCCCTTCAGCTTTCGGCAATGGGGCAAACTCAACATGATCTTCTGTTCGATTTGGCTCCTGCGTCTGCCCGTGATCATCCAATCCTGTGAGCAAAATCAGCGCTTCTCTTTGTGTCTCTAGTAAATGCTCGACTAAATCATCTACTGTCTGATATTCAAAAAACAGAGTACCGCTTATGGTTTCGCCGAAAATTTTCCGAAATTGATTGATCAGTTGTACAGATAAAATGGAATCCATACCATATGCCTCTAAGGGCTCGGAAGAATCCATCTTGTTACTGGGCATTTTCAGTGTTTCAGCGATCTGCTGTTTGATGTATTCCGTACTTTTTTCTCGTAGGACATCGTCGATTGCCTTTCCGTTAGGAGCGGAGGGTGTATTCAACCTCTTTGCTTTTGGTTGTTCCGTATTTACGCTCGTCTTCGGTTTAGGCGGTTGTTTTATTTGCTGCTGACGGATCACGCCGTCGCTTTCGGTCACAATAATCTGCTGCCCCATCGCGTGCGCCTCTTCTGTTGGGAAAAAGACTGACTGAAATCCTTCTTCCTCCAATACTCTCTGCCACGTTGCCGAAGATAACCCAGGGCAGCCTGAAAGGCGCAGCTCTGGGTCTTCGTACAGCCACCATCCCTCCAGCAAGCCAAAGGTAAGATGGAGGAAGATGGAGTTTTTACTCATTTCATTTAGGAAAAGCAAGCCGTTCTTCTTTAGAACGGCTTTCGCGTTACGCACGGTTTGGCGAATATTTTTGGTGGCGTGCAAGACATTTGCTGCAATGACAACATCATATCCGCCCAAATCAATTCCTTGTCCCATCACTGGCTCTTCTACGTTAAAAATCTGATAGGTCAAATAAGGATTGCTTGGGCCATACTCTTTTTCTGCATGCATGAAAAAGGCTTTGGAGAGGTCTGTGTAGCAATATTCCTGGATATGCGCTTCATACGCCTTTAGTTTTTGGAAAACGACGGCACTCGTTCCTCCCGTACCTGCACCAATCTCGAGAATGCGAATTCGGGCCGCAGAATGCTGGCTCAGCCGTTCCTCTACAAAAGCAACCACTGTATCCGCAAGTACTTCATTGAAGTAGTCGGAAACGGTGTTATTTTTGTATACCTTCTCGACTAATTCCATCGATGAATGGGGAAAGATGACCTCTGTGGCCCTCACTTTTCCGGTGAGAATTTGCGGTAAAGCACGCAAGGTTGCCTCGACTAGCTTGACTTGCGCGTTCGTATCCGGATTTTTTAGCCAGACTTCTTTTTCTTCCTCCCATTCCTGCCAGACAGCCGTACTGGAAATGGGAGCAGGATCGATCACGGTAGACGTAGCTCTATCGTAAACGAGATAATCATTCCGGGCCAAAACAGAAGCCGTTTCTTCGAGCCACATGTCATATATGTCAAGCAGACCGCTTTTTCTTTTGAGATCGCTGAGCGCTTGATTCTTTTCCGTAAAGCAGCCAAGCGACTGCATTTGACCCCACAGTAACTTTAAGAGAAGCTTGTCCATTTTGTTCATTCTAGGCACTCCTTCTGCTTACACGTATAGAACCGGTTTGTCCTGTTCTCTGTCTGTTTGAGATTTCAGATTGACTAGAAATTCCGTGATGTGCTTAAGCGTTGGGTAGTCCATCATCACAGCAGGCGTTAGTTCTAGTTTGTACTTTTGATTGATTTTGGCAGAAAACTCGGTGAGCTTGACTGGGTCGAATCCGTACTCCTTTAGTTCAATATCCGTATCGATTTCTTCGCTCTCTACCTTTAGGATGAGAGAGGCGAGTTGAATGATCGTTGCTTGTACGTCATCAAACAAGCTATTCCTGTCTGTATCTATTTCTGGTGCAAAGTAGGCTGCTTTTGGTATCTCTTTTCTTTTTACCTTGTTTTTAATGCTTGCCATGCTTGAGGAAATTTTGTTAGAAACGATTGCAACAGATTCGCTTGTATTGATTCCTTCCATCACGAGTGGCTTGGTCGTTTTCATCAGCGCCACTTGATTCATTGGACCTGAAAGCAAGACTTCCAATGCCTCCATCCCTTCTGAAGGTTCAATCGAGCCAATGCCGATCTGTTCCATTCGTGCCTGGTAGTCCTTGGACGCAACGATTCCGACACTGCCCCAGTATCCCCAGTTCATTACTTTCACCGCACACGTCCATTCCTCGGCAAGCTGATGGGCGAAAGCATCTTTAAAGGCGCAGCCTGAGGCGTAATTGCTTTGTCCAGGCGATTTCGTAAACGAGTTAATCGAAGAGAAAAACAGGACGAAATCCAATGCTTCCTCGCCAAACACTTGGCTCATCCGCACACTTACCTCCACTTTTGGTACCAGTCCGGCTCGGAAGGTCGTCTCGTCCATATTCGCCAGACTTCTATCAAGGAGAACAATGGCAGAATGAATCACGCCGTTAATCTTGCCATATTGCTTCTTGATCTCTTCATAAGCAGATTGCAGCGACTCACGATCCGTAGCATCGGCTTCGATGTAGAGCGGTACAGGTCCTAGAGTTGCCAGTTGATTGATTTTGTTCTGAATCGACTCCTCTTTTTTACGACGACCGATCCAAATGATTTGTGCTTGATAGGTGCGGATCATGTATTCGCTCCACGCTTGTCCAATCCCACCTGCGCCTCCAATCACAACATAGACGCCATGTTGTCGGTAGACGGTTTGGTGAATGGAAGGACTCTGCACGGGCAATAGCTGCTGGCGGTACCACGCGTGTCCACGATATGCCCAAGCGTTTCCATGTGCATCGACAGGCAAAGCAAAAATATCACGTAGCGGCCACTCGGCATGCGCCTCCAAATCGACGAGTCTTACCTTCCAGTTTGGATATTCCTTCGCCATCGATCCGATCAATCCGTGGATGCTAGCATGTGTTGGATGAACCGTCTCTTTTTTGTAGATAGCCTGCGCTTGCACAGTAATTATCGTCCAGCCCAAGTCTCTCGTCTGATACCCCAACGCAAGCAAAGCCTTGATCAAGCGGAAAACTTGAATAACGCCCCGCTCCTGGTCGTTCATCAAGGACTCGTCTTTTACAGATTCCACACGACTGTCAGGAGCCACCCACATGATGTGATCGATCACACCCTGCTCTTCCAGCTTACTTGCGATTCCCTCTATCGAATCACTTGGCTCAAGCTGGATAACAGTAGCTTGGGGGTAATGACGTTGAAGGAGACTTCTGTCCTTTTCTTCGGCGCAAATGATGACTACTTGATCACTCGTTGCTGGAATGACTTCCCCTTTTTCTACGGACACGGCATTCCATACTGGAGTGAGCATCGTGGTTCCAACCGTCGCATCCCGTTTTTCACTCCCCATTGAAAAGCCTCTCATCCTTACGCCTATTCTGCCTGCCTCATCGCATAGTTCGATATCGAGTGTCGCAGTCTCATTCTCCGCTTGGACATTATCACTGAATCGAATGAGGGCATACTTCACAGCAGGATGATTCTCGTAGATCTCCAGCTCTTCAAGGGTAAAAGTACCGTCTAGTTGGATGGAGCGATCAGATGATGTAGCCTCCGTGATGAGATAACGAAATGACTGCAACAGAGACTCCAGCAGGCTAGGATGGAAAACGAGTTGTTCTGCTGTCTCCAAGGTAATCGAAGGCAAGGAGAGTTTTACCAGAACATGTCCCTGCGCCCTGTATACGTGGTCAATCCCTTGAAATTCAGAATGATCAGCCATTCCACGTTCCTTTAACAGCTCGTAGCATTGGCGGGCAGTAAGTATCTCACTGCTCTCCGCTTGCAACGCAGGTAGATCCAACGTTGGTACTTCAACGAACGAAGTGAATTCGACCATACCATGGCTATGTACCACTGACCTGGTATCATCTTCATTCGATTCGCTGTAGATTTTATAAGCAAACTCTCCTGTATCCTCTGGATAGATACCTACGTGTACGTGTACCTGAACCAGATCGTCGCCCACCAATAGCGGATCACCTGTGGCAACATGAGTCATTCGGATTCCAGATAAAGTCCCCTCTCTATCTCCTGCTGCTTGTTTCACTGCCGCCCGCGCCATTTCCAGATAAGCAGTGAGTGGAAAGAAGCGCTGCCCGTTTCCTAGATGGTCAGCCAAGAACAGCTCCTGCCCTGTAAAACTCGAGCTGTATCTCAGCTCATAGAGGTCAGAAGTGTTCTTATGGAGCAATGGATGGAGGATATCCCCCCTAACGGAAGAAGCCCCAGTCCTCCCTGTTGCCATTGGCTTTTGAACATCTATCCAGTACCGCTCCCTGGCAAAAGGATAAGTAGGCAGGCTGACGCGGCGCGGCTTATCTTCGCTATAAAGCTTGTTCCAATCAAAAGAGACACCCTTGACCCAAAGGTTCATCAGTTTTGCGAATTTCCCCTTGGCCATCCATGTCTCTACTGTTTGTTTCATATCTTCATCAGCAAAAAGGGCTACCGTGTCATGGTTACGTTTCACCCGCCCCCGATACAGCTCGGCAATGTTCTCTGCGCCTTCTGCAAAATGCGTTAGTTTTTCCGCAAGCTCATCCACTGATCTGACGATAACAGCCAAGCGTTCCTCCAGCGCTTCCCGCCCTACTTGAAGCGTAAAAGCGATATCAGACAAATCGGCATTCGTGAATGATTCTTCTTTGACCGCCTTCAACAATCGATTCACTTGAGCAAATAGGCGCTCTTCGTTCTTCGCTGAGAGCACAATCACTTTTGGATGCTGTGGCTGAATGTTACGATCGGGCTGTCTATCTTTTTCGCGATACTCTTCGATGACGATATGGACATTGGCTCCTCCCGCCCCAAATGATGATAGCCCAGCGATTCTCGGATACTCCTTGGTTACTCCGTTGATTTCAATCATTGGTCTTTGCCACTCTGCCAGCTTTTGCTGAACCGCAAATGGTGTATCCCTGAAATCAATGTTTGGATTCATGACCTCAGCGTGCAAGGATGGTGCGATTTGACCATACTTCATTTGAAGCAATATTTTGGTCAATCCTGCAATTCCTGCCGCGCTCTCCGTATGTCCAATATTTGACTTCGCCGAGCCGATGGCGCAGAATTGTTTGTCTTTCGTGTATTGTCCAAATGCGCGAGTCAGCCCCGCAATCTCAATTGGATCACCCAAAGCGGTACCTGTACCGTGGGCTTCGATGTAGCTGACGGCACGAGCATCCACTCCTGCCCGCTGCAATGCCTCCTGGATTACCTGCGACTGCGCGATGGGGTTGGGAACGGTATATCCATTTGTTTTGCCGCCTGCATTGAGCATGCTTCCCTTGATCACGCCGTATATGTGGTCTCCATCCGCAATCGCCTTTTGCAGAGGCTTCAATACGATAGCTCCCACACCTTCTCCATCTACAAAACCGTCCGCTTGGTCGCCAAATGATTTGCAGCGGTCACCAGCAGATAGCATCGTCGCTCCAGACAGTCGAATATAGTGGAACGGATCGACAATTAAATTGACCCCGCCAGCGATGGCACATTCACTTGTACCGCTATACAGGCTTTCCAAGGCTAAATGAATCGCGGTCAATGAAGAGGAGCACGCCGTATCCACTGCTAGACTTGGTCCTTGGAAATTGAACAAGTAGGAAATTCGATTCGCTATCGACCAGTAGCTCGTTCCTGCCGGGTAATTTCCATTCATGACACCCACAAACACACCAATTTTTCTGCTTTCTCCTAACGTGGCAGGCGTGTAGCCCGCATCTTCCATGCTGGCGTATGCCGTTTGTAAAAATAAGCGCTCTTGTGGGTCCATCTGCTCTGCTTCGCTAGGCGAGATTTGGAAAAAGAGCGGGTCGAATTTATCCATATCCTCGATGAAACCGCCCCATTTGGTGTACATGTATCCTCTTTTTCCTTTTTCTTCGCTAAAAAATTCTTGCCAATTCCACCGATCCTTCGGCACTTCCGTAATGCAATTCTTCCCTTCTTTCAGGCGAGTCCAAAACTCCCAGACATCCCCCGCTTGCGGATAACGACCTGAAAGACCAATGATTGCCACATCCTGTCTGGACGGCGCTGCTGTTTTTTCCGCTTCCGTATCAAGCACTTCCAGAAAACGGCGGGACCTTGCCTTTCGAACTGCTGAGCCAGCTTGCTCTCTGGTTGGCTTGGCAGAAGCTACTGCGTTGGTTATTTGCTTTTGAACAGACTGCTGTTCGTCAATTCCGACTAATGCTTGTAATTCATCCGCTTGTGTTGCCATGAAATGCTCGACCAGCGCATCAATCGTTTGATATTCAAAAAAGAGGGTCGTACTGATCTGATGTAATTTTTTCCGTAGGACATTCGTCATTTGCACAATCATAATTGAATCAATGCCATACTCCTCCAGAGCGGCAGAAGAATCGATCTGGTCAAATGGAATTTTCAGTGTTTCTCCGACCAAATGCTTGAAATAGGCTATGCTTTTCTCACGAAGCATATCCTCCGTGCTTGTTCCTCTGTCTGCATGAGAAGGAATGGCTAGAGTTGAGCCAGATGTCTCCATTAATTTCTGCTGTTGTTTGGACTTTCGGACAACGCCGTCACTCTCTGCAATCATCAACTGTGGATAGGAAACGACTCGGTAGCCCCCTTCTCTCAATGCTTTCTGCCAAGCTTCCAGAGGGAGTGAAAGACCTGCTGCGAGGTCTTTGCGTACGTTTGGATCGGTCATCTGTTCTATTAGAAGCAGACCATTCCTTTTTAAGAGATTCTTGCAGGTACGCAGGGTTTGGCGGATTTGTTGAGCTGTGTGTAGCTTATCAGCTGTGATAATCAGGTCGTATTCACCAGCATTCCTTCCTTGTTCACCTAGCGCCGCTTCTGGATCAAAAACGTGGAAGCTCACAAATGATTGATAGGCATGTAATTTTTGTGAAAGCAAGGAACTGGTAGATTCTGTGCCCGCTCCTCCGAGTTCGAGAATCTGCACTCGCGCTGATGAATCTTGCTTCAATCTCTCCTTGATAAAGGCAGCCACCACATCAACAAGCCCTTCATTTTCATGGGCAGACAGCTGTAGCATGGATGGATACTGTGCAGAATGAACATCCACCCATTCCTCTACCTTCATCCCTTCAATAACAACAGGCTTCGTGATCTTCATGAAAGCAATGTGATCCATGGCTCCTGCGAGAAGTGTCTCTATCGCTTGCATTGCTTCTTGTGGCTGGATAAGGCCAATGCCGATTTGCTCCAAGCGACGATAGGTTTCTACCATCTCTTGATGAGAATCTACCACTTGCCCACTGCTCCAATATCCCCAATTGATCAGTTTCACCGCACTTGGCCATGCTTGGGTCAATTGATGAGCATAGGCATCCTTAAAGGTACATCCTGCCGCGTAGTTGCTTTGCTTCGGAGCTTTGGTAACTGCCATGAGCGAAGAGAAGAATAAGACAAAATCCAAAGGCTCCTTCTCAAACACCATTGCGATGTTCACACTCACATCAACTTTTGACGAAAGCACTGCTCGGAAACCTTCCTCTTGCATATGTTCCAAGCTCTCCTCCACCAAGACCATGGCAGAATGAACAACACCGTCAATCCGTGTATACCTTTGCTTGATCTGTTCATAGGCTTGTTGCAAAGCCTTCTGCTGCGTTGCATCCGCTGCTATATAGTCTGGTGCTGGTCCAAAAGTGGCAAGTCTATCTATCTTCGCTTGAATCTCTTCATTTTTTTGACGACGACCAATCCATATGATCTGGGCTTGATAGGTACGAATCATATATTCGGTCCATGCTTCGCCAATGCCACCGGCTCCGCCAATCACCAAATAAATGCCACCCTGCTTCATACGTGTTTGATCAATCGGAGGATGATCGACGGCAAGCAACTGCTGGCGATACCATTCACCACGACGATATACCCACGGACGCCCCTGACGATCTATTGGCAGCCTCAACATATCATCCAACGGCCATTCAGATTCGGCCTCTACATCCATGAGTCGAATCTTCCAGTTTGGATATTCCTTCGCCATCGATCCAATTAACCCATGAATACTGGCGTGGCAGGGATTCACAAGATCTGTACGGCGAATGGGCTGGGATTGAACCGTGATGACACTCCACCCCAACTCCTTACCTCCGTATCCCAAGCGAAGCAAGGCTTTAATCGTTCGGAAACACAGAATCACTCCCTGATCTTGCCCCGTGATTAATCGATGATCCGCCAAGGAGTCTATCACATCAAAAGGAGCGATCCACACCAGATGATCAATGCAACCAAGCTCTTCCAGTCGGTGTACGATTTCCTCAATCGTATTCTCAGCCTGAATGGACAACACTTTTGCTCGTGGATAGTACTGGTGAATGGCGCTCCCATTCTCTTCATTTCCGCCCACAATGACAACCTGCTCATCAGCAGTAGGGAAAAGCTGCCCCTTCTCAACTGGAGTCACATCCCACACAGCGGACAGCATGAGATTCCCCACAGGAGGCTCCAGAGAGGTTACAGAAGAAGCGATGCTCGAAGAAACATGACTCGCTTGCTTCCCGTCCTCCAGCACTCGCATGGAATATCCCTTTATTCGTACACAGACGCTTCCTTGATCATCGCATAAATCAATATCCAGCTTCTGTACCTTGTCATCTGCGCTGCTGTTGGCACTGTAACGAACGTACGCCCACATAGAGGCTGTACACTTGTCGTGAATTTCAACTTCCTCCATGGCAAAAGGCAAGGACGGCTTGCGGCTCGAATGACCATCCGCTGTGGGGGGCTCTTCTTCAACCATCATGAGCCCGATAGATGCCTGCAAAGCTGAATCCATTAAGCTTGGATGTAGGACAAAAGGGTTCTCCATTTTGGAGACAGAGGCTGGCAAGGACAGCTTGGCTAAAACTTGCCCCTCCCCTACATACAAGGTGTCAATTCCTTGATGAGCCGACCCATACTCCATTCCTATTGCATGAAAAATGCTGTAGCACTGTTCGGATGAAAACGCTCGTAGACCGCACTCTGCTTGTAAGGAGGGCAGATTCAGGGCATGTTTCTCTGCAACAGAAGGAAGCATGACGCTGCCTTGACTGTGTATGACTCGTTCTGCATCCACAGCCTCTAACTTGCTATAGATTTCAAAAGTAATCTCACCATTTTCTTCGGGAACAAGACCGATATGTATCTGTGCAGGCTGGTCCCCCACAACAATTGGCCGTGTCCAAACCACGTTGTTGAGTTCAATCTTGGCTGGTTCTTCTGTCAAGGAAGCCGTTGCTAGCTCTGCTGCTACTCTCGCCATTTCCAGATAGGCAACTCCCGGCAAGATTTTCTGCTTCTTCACGACATGGTCCGTTAAGAAAAACTCCTGACCTGTAAAAGTGGAGCTAAACCTCTGTTCGGAAAAATCAGAAGTATTTCGCTGCAACAGTGGATGAATGGCAGCTTCGCCAGTGAATGGAGCTGCTGTCTTGCCGCTTACCGATTTACTTTTGCTTTCCGGAATCCAATAACGATTCTTCGCAAATGGGTACGTCGGCAAGGGAACACGTCTCGGTTTGTTATTCAGGTAAAGCTGTTCCCACTCCATTTCATAGCCTGTCACCCAACATTCAGCTATTTTTCTGATGTTGCCTTCAGCAATCCAGCTCTGCATAAGCTGTTGCGGGTCTTGGGCGTTGTTCGGCTTCAAGCTTCCTTCCCAACAATGATCGATCGTATTCTCGCCTCTTGAATAAGCTTCCAATTTTCCGATCAGCTCGGGTATAGCCTCGACGACAAAGGCTACTCGTTCTTTCATCGCTTCTCGTCCAACTTGCAGGGTATACGCCACATTTTCTAGATCGATTTGCGTTTCTCGATCAGCAAAAGTCTGAACTTTTTCCTCTATCTCGTCTCGATGGTTATCCATGAGAGAAGCGATGACGGAAGCAATGGAGCTGCTTTGATCGAACTCCTTGATATCTAGCTGAATAGGCAGCTCCTCTTGCAGTTTTTGCTTGAGCTGTGTGAGTTGGACGAGGTCTACTCCGTATTCATGCCACTCTTGTTCGCTCTCAATGCTGTTTTCTCCCACATGAATAATACTGGATAAAATCTTGCGGAGCTTCTTCTCCAGCATTTCTTGAAGGTGATTGTCAGATGATACCCCTTTTAGAAAGTCCGCTACTTTTTGCGCATAAGCCTGCAATCGTTCCTTATTCTTGGCAGATAGCGGAATCAACACTGGGTTATTTTTATGGCCAATTACTTGTACTTTCAGCTTTGTTTCAACCGGGATGTATTCTTCCAAAATAATATGGGCATTCGACCCCGAAGCTCCAAACGAACTTACCCCTGCCCGTCTTGGAACGGTGACTTCTTGACCGTTTTCTACGATCATCGATTTCCATTCTTCTGTCCGCTGCTGTACATAAAAAGGAGATTGCGCAAAATCAATAAACGGATTTACTTCCTTGGCGTGTAAGGAAGCAACAAGCGTTTTATGGTGAAGCTGAAGAACAGCTTTTTGCAGACCGCTGATACCCGCGGCAGATTCTGCATGCCCGATATTTGACTTCACCGAGCCTATTGAACAAAATTGCTGATCTTCTGTATATTGACGAAACGCTTTCACCAATCCTTGAATTTCAATCGGATCGCCTAAAGACGTTCCGGTCCCGTGCGCTTCCACATAACTGATCGTTCTCGCGTCCACACCGCTCTTCTCCAGGCAGGCTGTAATCACTTCTGCCTGTGCAACAGGGCTTGGCACGGATGGCCCGCTCACCGATCCGACGTGGTTCACACTGCTTCCTTTGACCACGGCATAAATATGATCGCCATCCTCCATCGCTTTTCGCAATGGCTTTAATACGACCGTACCAACGCCTTCTCCAGAAACATACCCATCGCCATCCTTGCCAAAGGTATGACAATAGCCATCACTGGCGTGCATATCCATCATGCCGTAGGACAAGTATTTTCCAGGATGCAAGGATAAATTGACGCCCCCCGCCAATGCTACCTCACATTCACCGCGCTTGATGCTTTCCAGCGCCAAATGAACAGCCGTCAGCGACGATGAGCATACGGTGTCAATCGCCATGCTCGGACCATGAAAATTGCAGAAATAAGAAACGCGATTGGCAATCGGTGCGTAGTTCAAGGATAACGGGAACATTTCGCCTCGTGACATCGCTTCCGCTCCGATGAGGGAATAATCCTTGTGCATCACGCCAACAAAGACACCAACCTGCCGCCTGTTACTGCTCCCCCGAGGCGGAACAATCGTCTTCGGCGTATAGCCTGCATCTTCCATCGCTTCCCAGCATGTTTCCAAAAACAAACGCTCCTGGGGGTCCATCGTCTCTGCTTCCCGCGGTGATATTCTGAAAAAGGGAGAATCAAAGCAATCCGGATCTTCTATAAACCCTCCCCATTTGGACATCTGCTTTCCAGATGGGGATTTGAGTTCTCCAAACTGCTGCCAATCCCAGCGAGATTTCGGGACTTCTTTGATGCAGTCTTTGCCTTCTTTTAGATTCATCCAAAATTCTTGGAGATTTCTTGCCTCTGGATAACGCCCCGCCATCCCGATGATCGCAATTTCTTCATCAGCGATCGCTGCATGACTCTTGGCGTTTGCTGATGAATCTACAATCCCGGCAGGTTGCGGCCATTCTTGTCTACCTTCCTGATTCATCAAATCAAGCCCGTTAAATACGGAAGCATGATTCTCGGTCAAATAGGCGGCCAACTCAGCGATATTCGTATACTCAAACAATAAAGTAGGAGACAGCGGCGCTCCTACTTTCGCTTCGACAGCCTGCACCACTTCCAACAAGCCAGGTGAATTTAGCCCCATTTCATAGTAACCAATCTGCGTATCGATCAACGCGGCTGGAACTTGTAATCGATCTGCCAGCAGTTGTTGTAAAAAAGCTTGTGCTTTACTCGATTCCTTTGACAGAGATACGGTTTGCTTTGAAGGTTGGATCAGGCCAGGATCACGAACTAACTTGCCCGCATAATTTTGCAAATGCGCAATTTTTTTGCCTGAACAATCAAAGAACTCCATCGTCATATACATCAGTTCATTTTTTCGTTGGATGGATGAGGTTTGTACGCTGACAAAGCAATGCTGCTGTAATAGAGCTGTGGCGCGAAAAGATTCATAAAAAAGCGGCAAAAATAGTCGCTGCTCTTCTTGGATTACCGAAGTGAACAATAGCATCGAGCCGATGGCAGCCCCGTCGATCAAGGTCGGGTGAAACATGAACCCTTCCGCACTGGGAAGGGCATGTTTACCGAGTGAAATATCCATTACCGCCGCTGAATCTGTTTCGTAAATCGTTCCTTCTGCCTTCATAAAACCTGTATGCACCAATTCCTGACGGCGGCATTGCTCATACACGTCATGCAGATTGATCTTTTTGTTTGCCGCATGCTCTAGCAAGGGAAGATTCAGCGTTTCATCGAACTGCGCGGAAGCATGGTGATGCATTTCAGCAGTGACATACAGCTTTTTCTCCGAGTCTAAAATGCCGTTGCGCTGTGTCTGACCCTCCATCCGAATCTGCCACTGTCCTGCTTTGCCTTGCGTGCACTGAATGCTCAGCATGACATCATAATCTTGTCCGACCATGATCGGATGATAGATCGTTAGATTACGAAGCTCAAGCTCGCGGTAATCATGGCCATTTTCTCGAAACATTTGATACAACAGATCAATATGGGCTAATCCGGGCAACAGTTCCTGACCGTGCACTTTATGATTTTTGAGGATTGGATGGTTGATCGTTATGAGAAACTGATCATGCACGTTTATCCCTCCACTATTTGTCGCTTCCAAATACTGATCGTATGGTTGGGTTTCTCTTCACGGTAGACGTCAAATCGGTTTAACGTCGGAGGTGCAATCGAATGTCGTTTGTTCGGACGTGAGACTGCCTCCTCCCAGGATTGTAAAACGACGTTGGCGTTGGTTCCCCCATCTGCAAAACAATTAATCGCTGCTATTCTGGGCGAATCGTTCCATTCAGAAAGCTGTCGCTGAAAATAAAAAGGCGTTGACTCCATAGGGAAATGAGTCATTGGCTCTTGCCCTGACAGGAACGGAACCAATTGTCGTTGTTTGAGCATCAGCACGACTTTTATCAAGCTGGCAATCCCTTCTGCACATAATGGATGACCGATATTTGGCTTGATTGATCCTAATCCGCAAGCCTCCGTATGAGATGAGCGATAGACAGACTGAATGGCTTTGAGTTCAAGTAAATCGGTAACCTCTGAACCTGATCCATTCGCTTCGATATAACTGATTTGTTCCGGCTTCACGCCAGCTTTAGCCAGTGCCGACTGCATCACCTCTTTTTGGGCTTGCAAATTCGGGGTGGCAGGACCTGCTGTTCGTCCATCATTGTTGACCGCTACTCCCTTGATGACGGCATGTATTTCATCCCCATCAGCTAGTGCTTGCTCCACGGTCTTCAATAGAACCATTCCTACGCCTTCTCCCAATACGAGTCCGCCCGCACGTCTATCAAAAATATGGAAGGCTGGCTCCTCGCTTAAAATTCCTCTTTGGTGGAACATCCGATGCGCTTCATCACCGTTTAATACATTAACCCCGCCGACGATAGCAGCCTCAATCTCTCCACTTCGAAGGGAATGAATCGCCATATTCATCCCGACCAGCGCTGAAGAGCATGCCGTATCGATGACCATACTCGGACCTCTAAGATCGAAGTATTGGGAAATATTCGTAGCCAAATAGTTTTGTCCCACGGTCATAATCGGGTTTTGTGTTTGATGCAGACGATCTTCGCTTGGGCGGTGATTACTTCTTGCCCCGATGTAGACGCCTACCGATTTTCCCTTGATGTCTTTCGGTGTGTATCCAGCCTGATGCCAAAGGTGAAGACTTTCCTCCAATACCAATAACGCTTGCGGGTCCATCGCCTTGGCATCTTCTTTTGCAATCAGGAAGTAAGAAGGATCAAACGTCGTGATGTCGTCCAGAAGTCCTGCGTGATAGGAATTTTCATAACCCCAACGTTCCTTGGGTACAGCACCAATGGCTGAACGGCCCTCCGCTAACAACATCCAATATTCTTCCACGCTACGTGCACCCGGAAAACGACAAGAGAGCCCCACTACCGCAATATCTGACGGATTTGGAATTGCCTCCCGATATTGCGCAGCCTGACTACTCGCCATTTGGCTTTTCACAGTCTCCCTACGGATGGGCTGACTCTTCGGATCGCCGTTCATTTCAGGAGGTGTCAGCTTCAGATCGTCAGCGATGGAATCGCCGTGATTGCTGGACAGCCATTCTGCAAGAGTTTCAATGGTGGGATATTCATATAAAATCGTCGGGTCCAACTCCTTGCCCAACCATTTACTGATCTCATTCATGACTTGAGCCAGTAACACCGAATCGATCCCATAGTCCGGAAACTCTTTGTCTATCTCCAATCTAGCAGGATCTATTTTCAGTTCCTTCGCAAACAGCTCAATCAATCTTGTTTGCGCTGTCTTCACAGGATCCACTGAGCTTTGCGGCGGCTTGCCTGCAGGTGGACGACGAGACGACAGATTCGCTCCAGAAGCTTCTTGCTTTTTGTGTTTCATCAGCTGATGGGGTTCCCACAGTTCTTGGTTAATAGCTGCCGGGAAAACTACAGGACCCATTTTCTCCAAAAGAATATGATCCAGTAATCGCAGTCCTTGCTCGTCAGTGATGTGTACGAGTCCTGTTTGTTGATAGGCTTTGGTCGTAACTGCACCAATTCCTGTTTCCTTCCAGCTCGGCCACTGAATGCTGATGATCGGGCAAGAATCCGCATGTGCGTAAGCAAAATAATCCATATAGGAATTGGCTAACGCGTAATCACTCTGTCCCGCTGCCAAGGACGGAATGACTGCCGAAGCAGATGAAAAGAGAACAAAGAACTGTAAAGGCTCGTCCTTGCAGATTTGGTAGAGCGTATGCAGCCCAGCCACTTTCGGTTGTAATACCTGCTGAATTCCAGCCGTCGTTTTCCGAATAAAGGCAGGATTTTGATCATCGCTAAAACCTGCGCAATGAATCACCCCGCCAATAGGACCCATCGTCTGTTTTATCTCGTGTACATCCTGTTTCCAAGCCTCTTCATCAGTTAAGGATACAGATAAGACTTGAACCTGTACGCCTTGCGCTTCCAAAGCTTGTATCGCCCGAATTTTCTTTGCTGTGGAAGTGCTTTGCTGCTGATAATCTCCCCATTGCTCTCGTGGCGGCAGGCTTTCTCTCCCTGTGAGCACCAGTTTTTTGACACCATAACGCTCGACAAAATGCTTGGCACATAAATACCCAAGCCCTCGTGTACCGCCTGTAATCAATAGAACATGGTTCTCAGGGAATACAAGCGCTGGCTCCTGACTGTCAGCTACCATCTCTTCCTGAAGATAAGCGCTATAACGCTCACCTGATCGATAGCAAACCTCTGCTTCCTGATCATCCATGAAAAACTCTGCTGCAATCTGTTGCGCAAGTTCTTCTCCATCGGCTAATGGATCTAGATCCACATGACGTGATTGCAGATGCTTATATTCACTTTGCAGCATTCGGTACAAGCCAACACGGGAGGCACCCGCCAAATTGACGGCGTCATTCTGGAAGGCCTCCATGCCTTTTGTCACACCCAATAGCTTTATGCCTTCTTTATGACCATTCTCAATGAGTTGTTGCAGCCATGGAATCCAAGCCAGCGAATCGGCCTGCTGATGTCCACAACCGATCAAATCTACGATACCATCATAGTTATTCCACTCCGTCTCATCCTGATGGAGTCGTGATTCAAGCTCGTTGTGCTCTATGATTTCACTCTTTGCGAAATGGTTGGACAGTTGAAGCGCCAATTGCTTCGTTTCATCTGTTGTGAAAATACCGATCGTTCGATGAGCTACCTTGGCTGGCATCGCTGGGCAAGCCTTCCATTGCTTTTTCATGATGCGCATGTCTGGCTGAACGGGATGCTGCTCATATGTGGAGAGGGATGCTGCACCTGTAAATAACGTATGTCCACCAGGCACCCAATAAGCTTCTCTGCTAAATGGATAGGTTGGAAGACTGATCCGTCGAGGCTTTCTCTCCCCATACAAGCTGCTCCAGTCAATGTTTAGCCCTTTCACCCAAACATCCAGCAATTTTCCGTATTTGCCTTTGCTCATCCAAGAATCAATCATTTGCGGCATATCATCATCGGCTGCAAAGATTGCCAAGGTCTCTTTATGACGTTTTACCTGTCCGTGATACAGGTCCTCAATGTCCTTCTGTCTGCTTATGAATTGCTTTAATTTCTCTTCAAGTTCCATCATCGAGCACGCGATCACAGCCAAACGTTCTTCCATCGCTTCTCGTCCCACTTGCAGGGTATACGCCATTTGAGCTAAATCCGCATCGGATAATCCCTGTTCTGAAATGGCTCCGAGCAGTCGTTGTACCCGTTGTTGAAGCTGCTCTTCATTTTTGGCCGATAAGAGAATCAACACAGGATTTTGCGGACTTGCCATTAGCGTAGGCTGCTCTTGCGTTTTTGGAATGTATTCTTCAATCACGACATGGGCATTCGATCCACCCGCACCAAAACTGCTCACACCGGCACGACGTGGAACCTCCCGTCCGTCAATGACCGGACGCTTCCACTCCGCCAGCTCTTGCTGAACAACAAACGGCGTTACGCTGAAATCTATATTCGGATTGAGTACTTCAGCATGCAGGGATGGGGCTAATTGTCCATGCTTGAGCTGCAATAAAACCTTCGTCACCCCAGCAATACCCGCTGCACTCTCGCAATGCCCGATGTTTGATTTTGCCGATCCAATGGCACAAAACTGTTTGTCATTTGTATACGCTTGGAAAGCCTTCGTTAAGCCCGTCATTTCAATGGGATCGCCTAAAGAGGTCCCCGTACCATGTGCTTCCAGATAGCTGATCGTCCGTGGATCGATCCCTGCTTTTTGGAAAGCACGTCCAATAACCCGAGCTTGGGCATTCGGGCTAGGCACATTGTAGCCATTGGTTTTTCCTCCGTGGTTAACGGCGGTTCCTTTTATCACACCATAAATTTGATCTCCATCGGCAATCGCTTTCGCCAGAGGTTTAAGCAGGACTGCTCCCACCCCCTCGCCAGGTACATACCCGTCGCCGCCAATGCCAAAGCTTTCGCATCGTCCCTTGCTAGATGCGAATTTGCCCTGTCCAAGCATCAAGTATTTATTAGGGTGAATCGAAACGTTGACACCACCTGCAATAGCAGCTTCACATTCCCCTTGCTGTAGACTTTGGCAAGCCAAATGAATGGTTGTCAGGGAAGAGGAACACATCGTATCGACCGCCATGCTAGGTCCATGGAAGTTGCAGAAATAAGAAACGCGATTCGCAATGGAGGCTGGACTTCCTGCCAGCGCCATCGGTCTGCCGAGCATCGTTTCCTGGGCTCCATAGAGCTGGTATTCTTCGTACATAACTCCGACATAAACCCCGACATTACCGCCTAGGCCCATGCCAGGTGTTGAACCGAGAGATTCACGAGTATACCCGGCATCCTCTAACGTTTCATAGACGCATTCCAAGAACAAGCGCTCTTGCGGGTCCATGATTTCAGCCTCTCTTGGTGTAATATTGAAAAATAACGGGTCAAATTGATCCACACCGTCCAGGAAGCCCCCCCACTTGCTGTAGGTTTTTCCTTGTTTTTTCTTATCTGCATCAAAGAATAGGCTGTGATCCCAGCGCTCTTCGGGAATTTCTGTGACACAATCCTTGCCATCACGCAGGTTACGCCAGAACTCATTCATGGTTCTCGCTTTCGGATAACGACCAGAGACCCCAATAATCGCAATGTCTAAGGCGTCGTTTGCTGGTTTGGTTTCACTCATCGTTTCCTTCAACGCATTGCCTTTGCTCCTGCGGTTATGGATGATCGGTTTTGCCGTTGCAGCAACCGTCGTCGGTGCAACGTTCGATCTTTTAGCAGGGGATACCGTTGGTGCTTCTTTTTCATCCATACCCAGGATACTCATCATCTGATCCTGATGCGCTGCCAGGAAGTATTTCGCAATTTCTTCGATGGTTTGATATTCGAAAAATAACGTTTTCGACAACGAACCAAACGTTTTTTCTAATTCATTTGTTAATTGCATGACCATAATCGAGTCAATTCCGTACTTTTCCAACAAAGCATCTGCTTCAATGCGGTCTATCGGCAGCTTGATCACGGAAGAGACCAGCTTTTTGAAATAATAGATGGCTTTTTCCTTTGGCAAATGATAACTCGTTGGTTGTACGACGGTAGAAGCTTTGACTTCTTGTTCTGTTGTCTTCGGTCTTCCCACCACTGCTGCGTGGAGGCGTTGTAGATCTCCTTCCATTACCATCACCTGATCTTTTCGAGAAGCTATGGCTTCATAAAAAGCACGAATACCCGTCGCAGTCTGCAAAGCAATCATTCCAACCTTTTGTTTCACCATTTCCTCAACTGCTTCATCTACTTGCATCCCGCCCTCTTTCCAGAGCGGCCAGTTGATGGAGACTGTTTGACCTTGACGTTGCTTTGCCTGCACTCGTTCATTCCGATCTTTCGCATAGCCATCCATAAAGGCATTCGCGCAAGCATAGTCTGCCTGACCACTATTTCCTATACTTCCTGCTATCGAAGAAAAGAGGACGAAGAAATCGAGAGGCTGATCTTTACTCGCCTCATCTAGATTCGTAAGACCCGCAACTTTTGGCGCTACCACTTGGCTCCATTCTTCTGTCGTTTTCTTGAGAATGAAGTTATCTCGCACGACACCCGCGCTATGGATGATGCCGTGAAGCCCTCCGAATTCCTGGTGAATGCTTTGGATGAGTTGGTTTACTTCCTGCTTGTCCGTCACATCAACTTGACGGTAGACAACCGTTGCCCCTGACCTTTGCAAATCATGAAGGATCGCTTGCTTATGTTCGTGCAAAGGAGAACGTCCTGTGAGAATTAAGGTTGCCTGTTTCGCTTGACTCGCGATTTCCCTTGCAAAAATCAACCCTAAACCGCCTGCTCCACCCGTAATCAGATAGGTTCCTTGCTCTCTCCACGGAATGGTGACCTCATCGTGCAATGGCTCGGTTTCGCACCAGCCCAGTACATAACGTTTACCATCTTGATAGCGAATTCGGTCATCCATAGGCTGGCAGGCATTCTCTTGCAGCTTGTTTACGATTTCTTCTGCATGTTCACCTGGGTTTAATTCAAGGAATTGACCGATGACATTTGGGTTCTCCTGCTGGGCTGTTTTCAGCAAGCCAGAAAGTCCGCTTACGTGTGCTTGCTCCGCTTTGTCGGGAACGACGACCTGTACGAACACTTTGCCAAGTATCTTTTGTTGAAAGATGCTTTGGATTTCCAAAAATACTTGGGTAGCATAGGCCTCGAATCTGTCGGTAATGCCATCCTGTTGGGACTGCAAAGGAATCAAGCGCACTTCGTTCATCTGTGCGGAAATACTCGCAAGCGACGATTCAAAGCCTTCCGCCATCATCACGATATGCTGTGCATAGACAGGAGTCACCGTTTTTTGGACAGCTGCTTGCTCCTTCCAGCAAGGATGAACCATCAACATCTCTTGTGCCTCAGTTGTTTCGAAGTCTACCGCTTTACCGTCCAGCTTACGAGACGAAAATCGCTTCATTCTGACGCAAACGTTCCCTTGCTCGTCACATAAGTCAATATCCAGCTTTTGTACATGATCAGAAGCGTTGCTGCCATCACTGTAGCGAATATACGCCCACATCTGCGTCGTGCATGGACTGAAGATTTCCAGCTCATCCAGCGCAAAAGGCAAGATTGGTTTGAGCGAATCAAGCTGGTAATCGAAGCTCCTGTCATCAGCCCCCATAAACAAGCCAATCGCCGCCTGTAAAGCAGAATCCATCATACTGGGGTGCAGCACAAACTGTTCTTCTGTCCCCAAAACAGTGAAAGGTAGGGACAGCTTTGCCAACACCTGCTCCATGCCCTTATGCACTTGCTCGATTCCTTGTAGCGCAGGACCATACTGGATTCCCATTCTTTTATAACCGTCATAGCATTGACTGCCGCTCAAGATGCCTTGGCCGCACGCGGCTTGTAACGCAGCGAGATCGAGCGTCGGCGTCTCGGCAACCGTATGGAATCCAGCACTTCCTTGACTGTGCACAATCTCTTCTGCTTCATTTCCTGCATGCTCACTGTAAATTCGATAACCAATCTCCCCACTATCCTCGAGCTGAAGAGCAATGTGAACGTCGACTGGCTGATCATCGACAGCAATTGGCTTGGCCCACACAATATTGGTGAGCTTCAAGCTATTCTGTCCCGCTTTCAAGGCTCCCGCTGACTGATCGATTGCCTCGCGTGCCATTTCAAGATAGGCAACACCCGGTAAGAGCTGCTGACCATTCACAACATGATCTGCCAAGAAAAATTCCTGTCCACGGAAGGTGGAACTATACCGCTGTTCCAACAATTCAGACGTATTTTTCTGGAGCAATGGGTGAAGGAAGAGCGCCCCTTCTGATGCCGCTGCCACTTCGCGCGCAAATTGCGTATCCATCTGAGGAATCCAATAACGTTCTCTTGCAAACGGATACGTAGGCAGGCTCACGCGCCGAGGCTTCTTCTCACCGTAGAGCTTGTCCCAATCAACCACGCCTCCATTTACCCATAGATCAAGCAACTTGGTGTATTTTCTTTTGCTGATCCAAGCATCGATGGCCTGTTTCAAATCTTCATCCGCTTCAAACACGGCGATTTTCTTTTTGTTGCCTTTCACCTGTCCACGGAATATATCTGTAATACTTTCCTGTCCATCTACAAATTGCGTCAGCTTTTCCTGAAGCTCTTGAATGGAGCTGGCCATCACGCCCAGTCGCTCTTCCATGGCTTCTCGCCCAATTTGAAGCGTGTAAGCAATATCTGCTAAGTCCATGTCAGAAATGGTCCGATCCTTGATCACCGCTAACAATCGCTGTGCCTGTTCGTGGAGCTGGCTTTCATTCTTCGCTGACAGGAGAATGATCGCTGGATTTGCGTGACTTACTTGGATAGCTGGACGTTTCTCATCGTCTGGAATGTACTCTTCCAAAACGATATGAGCATTCGAGCCACCCGCACCAAAGCTACTCACACCGGAGCGTCTTGGAATTTCCTGACCGTCAATGACAGGACGTTTCCACTCCGCCAGCTCTTGCTGGACGACAAACGGAGTCGTGCTAAAATCAATATTCGGGTTTAGCACCTCCGCATGCAAGGATGGTGCTAGCTGTCCGTGTTTGAGCTGTAACAGGATTTTCGTAATCCCAGCAATTCCCGCTGCGCTCTCACAATGCCCGATATTGGACTTCGCTGATCCGATGGAGCAAAACTGCTTGTCAGTTGTGTATGCCTGGAAGGCTTTGGTCAAGCCTGCGATCTCTATCGGATCTCCTAAAGAAGTACCTGTTCCGTGGGCTTCCAAATAACTAATCGTCCGCGGATCAATTCCTGCCTCCCTCAAGGCACGCCCAATTACGCTCGCTTGTGCATTCGGGTTCGGTACGGTATAACCATTTGTTTTGCCGCCATGGTTAATAGCGCTTCCTTTAATCACACCGTAAATTTGATCTCCATCAGCGATTGCTTTCGCCAGAGGTTTGAGCAGCACCGCGCCGACACCCTCACCGGGCACATAACCGTCGCCGCCAAGCCCAAAGCTTTCGCATCGTCCCTTGCTGGAAGCAAATTTCCCCTGTCCGAGCATCAAATATTTATTCGGGTGAATGGAAACATTGACACCACCCGCAATTGCAACCTCGCATTCACCGCGCAGCAAGCTTTGGCAGGCAAAATGGATGCCCGTTAGCGAGGAGGAACACATGGTATCAACAGCTACGCTAGGACCATGGAAATCAAAGAAATAAGAAACACGGTTCGCTACAGATGAGAAGCTTCCGCCAAGGGCCATTGGTCTGCCCATCATGGTTTCTTGTGCACCATACAATTGATACTCTTCATACATGATGCCCACATAAACACCGACATTTCCGCCAAGTCCGAAGCCTTGGGACGATCCGAGAGATTCGCGGGTATAACCTGCATCCTCTAAGGTTTCATACACACACTCCAGAAATAAACGTTCCTGCGGGTCCATGATTTCTGCTTCCAGAGGAGAAATGTTGAAGAACAGCGGATCGAATTGATCCACACCGTCTATGAAACCGCCCCATTTGCTGTAGGTTTTCCCCCGTTTGTTCTTATCCTCATTAAAATACAGACTGTGGTTCCAGCGCTCTTTGGGGATCTCCGTAATGCAATCCTTGCCATCGCGCAAATTCGACCAGAACTCTTGGATATTCCGCGCTTTCGGATAACGTCCAGAAACCCCAATGATCGCAATGTCCAAAGCTCCTGCTCCTTTTGCTGGTTGGGTTTCCTTCTGAGTCGAAATGAACCGCGAGCCTTTGCGATTGCTTCCGCGATGGCTATTCCTTTGCCTTTTCGACGTGTTCTCTTCTCTTGACACGGATACTGTTTCACGGGTAACAACTGTTTCCTGCTGTTCAGTAAGACCCAAGATTTCAATGCATTTGTCTCGATAGGAATCCAGGAAATATCCAATCAATTCTTGAATCGTTTGATACTCAAAAAATAACGTTTTCGGCAGCGAGCCAAAGCTTTTCTCTAGTTGGTTGGTTAATTTCATGGATAGAATCGAATCAATTCCGTATGTCTCCATCGCGGCATCTTCTTCAATTCGATTCACAGGCAATTGCAGAACCTCGGCAAATTCCTTTTTCACAAAATGAGTTGCTTTCTCGTGGAGAACATTATTTTCCACACTGGTTGTCGCTTGTTTTTCATTTGGCTCTACCTTGGTTGGTGTAATCGATGCGACTGGTTGCACCTGTCTGACCAGCGTGTCTTCAAATTCTTCCAGTAAATAAGATGCAAGCTGCTGAAGCGTCGGACACTCCACGAATACAGTCGGAGTCAGTCCGATGTGATATTTCTGACTGAGCTTGTTGGCGAATTCAGTTAGTAGAACCTGATTAAATCCGAGTTCAGACAGCTCTACTTTGCCATCAATATCTGTGGTAGGAACCTCAAGCAGCTCCGACACGGTTTGCATCAAGGCCAATTCCACTTTTTGCAGCAGGCTGCTGGTATCCACTGTGACCGAATGCTTGGATTGAAAATTGTTGACTGGCGTTTGCAAAAACAGTGTTTGCTTGAGCTTGGCCAGATCACCTTCCATCACCATGACCTGTGCTTTTCCAGAGGCTAAGCCTTGGTACATCGCTGCAATCCCCGTCGCAGTCCGCATAGCGACTACTCCTCTGCTATGCTCCAACATGTCACCTGCCTCTGCATCAGCCTGCATTCCGCCCTCTTTCCACAACGGCCAATTCATCGACAATGTCTGTCCGTGACGTTGCTGTAACGCAACCAATCCATTGCGATAGTGAGCAAATCCGTCCATAAAGGCGTTGGCGCACGCATAGTCTGCTTGTCCGATATTTCCCAAGCTGCCAGCCACCGAGGAAAACAGCACCAGGAAATCCAGTTCTACATCTTTAGTGGCCTCATCTAGATTGATTAGACCCGTAACCTTCGGATCCTGAACCGTTTGAACCTCCTTCCTGGTTTTCTTGAGGATATAGCTGTCACGAAGCACGCCAGCACTATGAATAATGCCATGAAGACGCCCATAGTCCTGTTGAATCGTGCGGATCAATTCTGTCATTTCCTGTTTCTGTGTCACATCAACTTGGCGGTATTCAACTCTTGCACCATATCTTTTCAAGTCATGGAGTTTACCTTGCTTCTCCTCATCCAATGGGGAGCGTCCTATCAGAATCAGGTTCGCCTGTTGAACCTTCTGTACAATTTCGTTGGCAAAAATATAACCCAGTCCACCTGCCCCGCCCGTGATGAGATAAACCCCACCGTCTTTCCACGGAATGCTCGTTTCTTGTGGAGCATCGAGTTCTACCCACCCAGCTACATATCTCTTTCTAGATCGATATCGAATCTGAACATCCAATGGGCAGCGTACATTCTCATTTACTTTTCCAGCGATCCCGAATTCGTCGTCGCCCGATTCTATCTCGATTACCTGTCCAACCAGGTTGGGATTCTCCAATTTTGCCGTTTTCAGCAAACCAGAGAAAGCGGTGAAAGACGGCTGTTCTACTCGCACGGGAACGACAATCTGAACCAATACCTTGCCGCGTACTTTTTGCTTGAAAATCCCTTGAATTTCCTCCAATATCTGCGTCGTATAATCAATGAAACGCTCGGCAATGCCTTCTTTGGCGGATTGTAAAGGAAGGCAGCGGACTCCATTCAAGTTGGATTGGAGATTGTTCCAAGTATTGCGATCCGGTTCAACCATCATCACGATCCGCTGTGTATAGTCAGGGGCTTCGGCGTTGCTCACAACTGCTTTTTCCTTCCATTCAGGATGAACCAGCAGTGTTCCGAGTTTCCCTTTGGAATCCAGCATCTCTACTTCGCCTTCTAGCACTCGTGCCGAGAAGCCCTGCATACGCACGCGAACCGTTCCTTGATCGTCACACAAATCAATATCTACTTTCTGTACCTTGTCTCCCGTTCTATTGCCGTCAGCCTGTCGAATCCATACCCACATCTGGGAGGAAGTCTGACTAAAAATACTCAGCTTCTCCAGTGCAAAAGGCAGTATTGGCTTCAGAATCGCTGTATCGCCTGTGCCAAGCAATAATCCAATAGAGGATTGTAAGGCCGAATCCAGCATACTCGGATGCAAGACGAATTCTCCTTGCGTATCGGCAACTTTGGAAGGCATGGCTAACTTGGCCAATACTTGTCCTTCACCCACGTACACTCGCTCAATTCCTTGCTGAGCTGGCCCATAGGCAAGTCCCATTGTTTGAAAGGCTTCATAGCACTCTCTGGCATGAAGCGTACGATAGCTACACTGGGCTTTGAGCTCATCGAGATTATGCGTGGGTGCAGCAGTGATCCCTGCAAACACCACACTCCCTTGACTGTGTACCACTGATTCGGCCTGGTCTATCTGCTGTTCGCTGTATATTTCATAACGAAGGTCGCCGTTATCCTCAGGATAAATCCCGATGTGTACTTGAACAGGCTTGTCTTCCATCACTATCGGTTGCGCCCAGACAACATTTTTCAGCTCCATCGCGCATTGCTCGTCTTCCAACGCTCCCGCTGCGAGATCCGCAGCTGCTCGAGCCATCTCCAGATAAGCAACTCCAGGGAGAATTCTCTTTCCTTTTACAACATGATCCGATAAAAAGAATTCCTGACCATCAAAAGTAGAGCTGAATCTTTGTTCACGGAGATCCGAAGTATTTTGATGCAGCAAAGGATGCAGGGAAGCGGTCAGACCAGGCGTACCTTTTGTGTGAGTTAACAGTTGTGTCTTCGGTTTGGGAAGCCAATAATGCTCTCTGGCAAAAGGATACGCAGGCAAGCTGATCCGACGAGGCTTTTTGTCGTCATAAAGCTTATTCCAGTCCATATGCAAGCCCTTCACCCAGAAATCGAGAAGCTTGGCGAATTTTTTGCGTTGCATCCATTTTTCAATCGCTTCTTGCAACTCTTCATCGCCTGCAAAGATGTCTGCTGTTTCCCTCCCGCGCTTTACCTGGCCGCGATAGAGGTCGACAATGCTGTCATCACCTGCAAGAAAGCTGCGCAACTTCTCTACCAGCTCTGAAAGCGAGCTCACCATTAGGGCCAGGCGTTCTTCCATTGCCTCGCGTCCCACTTGCAGCGTATACGCAATATCAGCCAGGTCCACATCTGTAAAGGATTGCTCCTCAATCGACGCTAACAGCCTTTGCACTTGTTCGATGAGACGCTCCTTATTCTTTGCCGACAGAACAATGATCGCCGGATGTTGCGGACTGACCGTGATCGACGGGCGTTCCTTAACCGCAGGAATGTATTCCTCAATCACAACATGTGCATTGGACCCTCCTGCACCAAAAGAAGAAATCCCGGCAATTCTCGGGAATTCTCTCAATACACCATTTACTTCCATTAGCGGTCGTTTCCATTCAGCCAGGTCCTGCTGAACGACAAAAGGCGTTTTCGAAAACGGAATATTCGGATTCAGTTCCTTCGCATGCAGACTTGGGACCAGCTGCTGATGCTTCATTTGCAGCAATATTTTTGCCACTCCTGCTATTCCAGCCGCCGCTTCCAAGTGACCAATATTGGATTTTACAGAACCAATCGCACAATATCCCGTATCCTGCGTATCCTTGCGGAAGGCTTGGATGAGACCCGAAATTTCAATCGGATCGCCAAGCTCCGTGCCTGTTCCGTGCGCTTCGATATAGCTTACGGTCTTGGCATGAACACCTGCCTTATCCAGTGCCTGACGAATCAATTCTCCTTGAGCAGTTGGATTCGGTACCGTATAGCCATTCGTTTTTCCGCCGTGATTCACGCTGGTTCCACGAATCAATCCATAGATATGGTCGCCATCTGCAATGGCTTTTGACAGTGGTTTGAGCAGCACTGTACCTACGCCTTCTCCCGGTACAAAACCGTTTCCGCCTTGCCCAAAGCTTTTGCATTGTCCATCCACGGACAGCATATGCAGTGCTGACAAAAAGACATAACTAGAAGGATGCAAATACAGATTGACTCCACCAGCAATCGCCAGTTCACAATCCCCGTTATACAAATGCTCGCACGCTTCATGAATCGCGGTGAGCGAAGCGGAGCACATCGTATCAATCGGCATACTCGGACCTTGGAGATTGAGGAAATAGGAAACACGATTCGTCAGTGAGCTAAACGAGGTGTGCGGGTAAATCAATTCACCCTGCTTCCATAAATCAGGTCCATACAAGCTGAATCCGGTTTTGGTAATCCCGCCAAACACTCCGACTCGTCGATTGTACTTTTCGGCAAGCTGTTGTCTCGTATAACCTGCATCCTCCAGCACTTCCCAGCATGACTCCATAAACAAACGTTCCTGCGGATCAAAATGCATCGCTTCCCACGGTGACATATTGAAAAAGAGCGGGTCAAAGTCAGCGAATCCGTCTACAAAGCCGCCCCATTTTCCATAGCTTTTTCCTTCTGCCACAGCCTTGTCTGGATCAGGCTCGAAAAAGCCATCCAGTGACCAGCGTTCTTCCGGAATTTCCGTAATGCAATTCTTTCCAGACTTCAGATTCTCCCAATACTCGTTCAACGATCGCGCTTTTGGATAACGACCGCTCATGCCGATTATGGCAATCGGCTCCCGCGCTATCTGCTTTTCTGATTGCACGGCTACACTGCGAGTCGGTTCATGACTGGCTGTATCACGTTCGTTTTCCACCAGTGGTGTTGGAGTTCCGCGATTGACCGCACCCTGACGATCTAGCCCTGTCCACTTCATGCATTCTGGCAAGTGTTCAGCGACGAGATAATCTGCAAGGGTGTCAAGCGTCTGACATTCATACAGGATGGTCTTTGACAATTCGCTAAAGACATCCCCTAGCTTTTTATTCAGCTGGATCACCATAATCGAATCAATTCCGTATGTTTCGAACGGTTCATCGACAGCGATTTTACCTGCTCCAAGCCTCGTCTCTTGACCGAACATCATTTTTAGCTGATAGAGCGTTTTCTCTTTTAACACGCCTGTATCGACTGAAAGATTCGCATCCTGCCTCGATGTGGAATCGAGCTGCGACACGGAAGGAGTACCTAGCAACTGTTCCTTGAGTATTGGTAGATGGCCTTCGATAACCAGCATCTGCACAGAGCCGGAAGCCACCCCTTGATACAGCGCCTGTATCCCGCTTGCAGTCGGCATCGCTACCATGCCTCTAGTCTCCATGATCTTCTCTGTCGCTTCATCCACACGCATACCGCCATCTCTCCACAGCGGCCAATTGAGGGAGATTGTTTGGCCTTGACGTTCACCTGCTTTCACCAAACCACTACGATACTTGGCGTATTGATCCATAAAGGCATTGGCAGTAGCATAATCGGCCTGCCCTGCATTACCAAAGCATCCCACTCCAGAGGAGAAGAAAATAAAGAAATCAAGCGCCATATCCTTGCTTGCCTCATCGAGATGCACCAGTCCAGAAACTTTCGGCGCCAGCACTTGCGCCACTTCATCCACTGTTTTTCTAATGATGAAACTGTCGCGAATGACTCCCGCACTATGAATAATGCCTGTGAGGCTACCAAACTCTTGCTTGATGCCTTGGAATAAATCTTCTACCGCTTGCTTTTGAGTGATGTCAGCTTGGCGATATTGAATATTGGCTCCCAGTGCTTTCAACTCGCTATATTTGGCTGTCTTTTCTTTATCCAAGGAAGAACGACCCGTGATAATCACTGTCGCTCCCTTCGTTTGCTGAGCGATTTCCTTGGCAAAAATCAAGCCTAATCCACCTGCACCGCCCGTAATCAAATAAACGCCATCATCTTTCCATACATGCTCCGCTTGCCCGGAAGCTTTTATTTCTTTCCAGCTGCTCACCCATCGCTTGCCATCCTGATAACGAATATGCTTACTTTTCTCATCGGTGCTGTTTAGTTGCAGCTTATGAACCAATTCCGCTGGATTGTCCTCTGCCTGCACTTCAATCAGCTGTCCAATCAGCTTGGGATTCTCCAAGTGCGCCGTTTTCAGCAAACCAGAGAGGGCGGAGAAGCATTGCTGTTCCTCTTTGGCAGGCACAACAAGCTGAAGCAGCACTTTTCCCTTTGGTTTATTAGCAAGGATTCGCTGGATTTCCGTGAATGCCTGAACGGTATAGGCATGGAACCGTTCTGCGATACTTTCCTGCGGCGATTGTGGTTGTAAGACCAGGCAGCGCACTCCGTTCATTTCGGATTCGATATGCTCTTGGAATTCCTCTGCCCATTCACAAAGGATCACGAGATGCTCTGCAAAAGCAGGTGAGTCAGCTTTTTGGGTGATCTCCTGTTCGTTCCAGCACGGTTGGAGTAGCAGCGTTTCTGGCGTTGTTGAAGAGATTGGCGTAATCTGTACAGAAGCCGCTACCGACTCCTTGTACACATTCTCAGGAACCCCATAGGACTCCTCACCAAAAGGATAGGTAGGGAGGCTGATGCGACGCGGTTTTGCATCGCTGTACAGGACTTCCCACTCGATATCCAGACCCTTGCTCCACAGCTCGGCTGCTTTTTCTCCATTGCCTTCTGCAAACAGCTTGGTAAATAACTCACGATTAGACCCATTCTTTTTCAATAGGGAGACTTCGTGGCTTGCTTGTCTTGTATTCCCTTTAAAGCTACCCGCTGTTTGTTCCGCTCCACTCAAAAGGTCACTCAGCTTTTGAATGAGTTCTGCTGTATCTTTGACAATAAAAATAGCCCTGCTCTCCATTGCTTCCCTTCCTACCTGGAGAGTATAGGCCAAATCTGCTAGATGGACTCGCTCCTGATTCCCTCTAAGGAAATCAACGAGTTGCTGGGCATATGCCAGAACACGATCATCGTTTTTGGCTGATAATGGCACGAAATAAACGCGATGCTTGTCATCATCACTCACGCTGACACGCTTATTCTCTGTCCCAACCTTCCATTGTTCAAAAATCGCATGAGCATTCGTCCCGCCAAGACCAAATGAACTTAACGCCGCTCTGTGGGGAACAGGTGCATCCTCCCATTTTTTCAGTGTATCAACCACATAAAACGGCGATTGATCCAAATGGATATTCGGATTCGGCTTTTCATAATTTAGCGAAGGAGGAATTTCATTATGGTATAAGCTCAATGCTACTTTAATGCATCCTGCTAACCCTGCGGCTGTATCGAGATGTCCAATATTGGTTTTCACCGATCCAAGTCCGCAGTACTGTTTATTGGATGTGTATTTTGTATAGACTTCATTGAGCGCCGCGAATTCTATTGGATCGCCTAAATAAGTACCCGTTCCATGCGCTTCGATATAGCTAATCGTTTCAGGATGAACCTTGGTGTCCTCTAATACTTGCTGAATCACCTCAGCCTGACCTTTTATACTTGGCGCATAAAATCCGACTTTATCTCCCCCGTCATTGTTGATGCGAATTCCTCTCATGAGGGCATAAATATGATCGCCGTCCTTGATCGCATCGGAAGCTTTTTTGAGGACAACCACGCCGACTCCCTCTCCACCGATCATACCGTCTGCTGACGCGTCGAACGTCTTGCAGTGACCATCACTGGAAAAGTTCAATCCAGCTTGATAGACATACCCTGAATAAGTCTTAGGGAAAATCGTTGCGCCCCCTACTAAAGCCACCTTCGATTCCCCCGATTGCAGGCTGCGATAAGCCAAATGCAAGCCAACCAATGAGGACGAACAATTGGAATGGACAGCAAAGCTCGGTCCCTTCAGCCCCATTTTATGAGAAATCATCGTGGGAATGGTTCCACCTTGTGCCAAAACCCACGAGACATATTCATTGGGGTCTTTCATGACATTCGGTGATTCCTTGTTGAAATGGGGCAAAAGTGCTTGATAATAACTATTGCTCGCCGACATAAATACACCCGTCTGCGGAACCTGTTTTGGTGTATACCCTGCATCCTCCAATGCTTTCCATGAATGGGTCAATAACAGCCGAAACTGCGGGTCCATAAATTCTGCGTCTCTGGCTGAAAGGTGAAAGAATCCTGGATCGAAGTGATCCTTTCCTTCTATGGTGGACTGCACCGGAATAAAGTTCGGGTTCTGTAAGTATTCATCAGGCAGGTGTAATTGATCGATTTCCTCATCGGAGAAGAAACGTACACTCTCTACGCCGTTTCGTAAATTCTCCCAAAACTCTCTATGATTTTTCGCTCCCGGGAAGTGGCAGGAGATTCCAATAATCGCGATGCTATCCTCATAATAATCAGGATAAGACTCCTCTGCTTGTCCATCGCTATACGCCGTTGTCTCGTTCGAATTGGCAAAATCTATTTGCTCATCCGATTCATTCTCTTTCCTTGCCGCGATATATTCGCTAATCTCTCGAATATTGACGTACTTAAATAGAGTAGTCACATTTAGATCGCACTGAAACTCTTCCGTCATTTTGGCGACAACCATGGTAGCGAGAATCGAGTCTCCGCCCACATCGAAAAAGCCATCTTCTAAACTGATCCCCTCTACATTCAGGACATCCTGCCAAATTTTCAAAGTCCTTTGCTCTATATCAGATTGCGGAAGGCTCTGCTTCTTCGCCTGTGTGACCACAAGCTTTTGATTCAGCAGCTCTGTGCGATCCACTTTTCCATTAGCGGTTAACGGGATTTTATCCATGGAAATAAAAAATGCCGGGAGCATATACTCTGGCAAATTCCTCCTCAAATAATCCCGTAATTTTGAAGGCTCAAGCCGTTCATGGTTCGGACCTGCTTTCGGAACATAATAAGCAACCAACCGTTTATGATCTCCCTCTTCTTTCACCAACACGACAACGCTTTGAATCTGTGGATGAGCCATTAGTTGACTCTCGATCTCACCCAATTCAATCCGAAAGCCTCGAATTTTTACTTGATGATCGATTCGGCCTAAATACTCAATCGTTCCATCAGGGAGCCAACGTGTTACATCACCTGTTTTATACAGCTTGGTCCCCGGTGTAAACGGATTATCTACAAACTTCTCTGCGGTCAGCTCCGGGCGATTCAAATACCCGCGAGCCAAGCCTTTTCCTGCAATACAAAGCTCTCCTGGCACACCGACCGGCACGGGATTCATTTGGCGATCAACGATGTAGAGTTGCGTATTTGCGACAGGTCTGCCGATCGGTGTATTGCTGCTAACCAGTTCATTTTCAGAGCAGGAGAACCATGCCGCATAAATAGAGGCTTCTGTTGGTCCGTAAATATTTTCAATCTTCGCCTTTGGAAAAGTCGCAACCGTCCTTTTCACCAACTCTTTTGGAAAGGCTTCTCCTGCAACCATCACGTATTTTAGCGGACAATCCTGAAGGAATGGCTGATTCGCTGAAACGCCGTTGACGAAGACATTTAGCATCGCTGGGACAAAATTGACATGCGTCACGCGATGCTTCACGATCGATTCCGCTAACATTTCTGGTGACTTCTCGCCATGTTGCGGGAGAATGACCAGACGCCCTCTACCAATGAACCAACCAAACAGCTCAGACAACGAAACATCAAACACATAGTTGGTTTTCATCAAATAGACATCGTTCTCCATAACCGGATAACGAGCTTCCAGGAAAAAGAGGGTGTTGATGATACTTTCATGACTCACCATGACCCCTTTGGGTTTCCCTGTGCTTCCGGATGTATAAATCACATAAGCAAGATTGGTTGGGTTTACTACCCGGTTGAGCTTTGTTTGTCGCTGGGCTGTCTGCTCAACTTCTTCCCAATCCCTGTCTAACACGATGCAGTTCGTACTTTCTCCTGCGGCTGATGATACCTTGTCCAAAAGGCGAGCCTGGGTAAGCACCAAAGTGCTCTTGCTGTCTTCTACCATGTATGCCAACCGCTCTGTGGAATAGGTTGGGTCCAATGGAACATAGGCTGCGCCAGCTTTCAGAATGCCTAAAATGCCGATGACCATTTCCAAAGAACGTTCAACACAAATTCCTACTGTAGCTTCCGAGCCTACTCCCTTCGCCTGCAAAAAGATCGCCAGCCTGGTAACCCGCTCATCTAGTTCACGGTAGGTCAACGACTGCTTTTCATAAACAACTGCCACGGCATCTGGTGTTTGTTGGACTCGCTTCTCAAACAAATCATGGATGCATAACGCCTGCGGGAATGCCTCTTCCGTCGCATTCCACTCAACAAGCAGCATGTTTCGTTCTTCAACAGAAATAAGTGGTATCTCATCCAAAGCGATGTCAGGATTTTTGATGACTGCGTTTGCGATATTTTGATAATGCGCGGCCATCCGTTGTATCGTCGCTTGATCAAATACATGCGGATTGTATTTCAAATTCAGTACAAACTCGGCTTCCTGCTCAAACACCTCTAACTCAAATTCATACTCACCCTCTTGATGAACGCCATCAATCAATTCGATAGCAAGCTTGTTTTGACATTCATCATAAAATCGCTGCAAGTTTTGCGATTGCAGAAAATTTTGGTACGTAAAGATGATAGCGAATACGGGTGAATTTCCATGAAGCCGAGGAATATTTGCCTCGCGAACCATCGCTGGAAAAGGATAGACAGCGTGATCCATCCCATCAATCAGCGTAAGCTGCAATTCCCGAATGAACTGGGAGAAAGACTTTTCCCCCGTTACCTGACTGCGAATGGGAATCATATTGACAAAATAACCAATCAGAGAATCGAATCTCTCTTCCGGACGTCCCATCGTCGGCATTCCGACAATCACATCCGTTTGGCCTGTATAGCGGTACAATAAGGCTTTAAACATCCCTAACAAAAGAACAGATGGGTTCATACGGTAATGCTTGCAGAGCTGCTTCACCTGCTGACTCACATCTCGTGAAAATACGTGCGTATGAACCTGCCCCTCAAAGCTAGGTGCGGAAGAACGCGGGCGATCGACAGGAAGCTCCAGTTGTGGAAGCGTCCCTGACAATTGCTCCAGCCAGTAAGAACGATGTTCCCCACCTTCGGCACTTGCTATCATGTCCTGTTCCCATTTTACGAAGTCAGCGTAATCCGTTGAATTCAGTGTTACTTTTGGCTGTTTTCCTTCAACCAGTCCGATATAGGTTTGGACCAGATCTCGCAGGATTAACAAGGAGGAATGTCCGTCAAAGATCATATGATGGATCGTAAACAGCACATGATGCTCTTCTTCTGAACGCGACAATAGATGAATGCGGAGTAAAGAACCCTTTTCCAATGAAAAGGGCTCTTTTACTTTTTGCCTGAGATACGGCAATACATCCTGAGACGTTAGGTGTGAGATGTCCTCCTGCTCAATGGTAAGCGATTGCTCCAGACGTTGAATGAGATACGGAACACCCTGCTTTTCCATAATCGAACGCTGTAAAATCGGATGCTGTTTCCAGACATGGTGGCAGGCCTGTTTAAATAAGGCTACGTCCCATTTCTGACGGATGCAAAAGCATAACGGAACATTATACGCACTCATCGTAGGGGACATTTTTTGCAACATCCACAATCCTTGCTGCCCGACGGACAGAGGACTTGTAAACGATGGGTTTTCCAGCTCCAGAAGCTTCTCTTGGACTTCCGCAGCAGACAGCTTACCTTCTTTGTAAGCCATGAGGATTTCCCGTCGCATCATATTATCCCTCCTTTGTCGATTAACTGTTCGATCTCTTCCAGGCTTAGTAGGCCTTCTTTGAATTTTTGCAGCATATCGACTGCGAAATTCTCCGTCCGTTCCCCGCTATCCGGAGACATTGTTTCAAAATCTGTCGTGGAAGCGATCTCTTTATGACTGCACTCTTTTATTTTTATCGCAAGGAGATGTGCCAAGGACTTCATCGTCGGGTTCTCCAGCACTTCTCGCCCTCTGATCTTGACGTTCCAGCGCTGCTCTAAATGACGTATCAGCTTGGTCACCATGATCGAATCCATGCCATAGTCCAAGAAATATTTGTTTGGCTTGATTTGCCCTTCCAAAAGGTGTAATTCCCGTGAGAGAAATTGTGCCATATCCCGCTGGATGTTTTCCTCTGTTGGGCTATCCGGGTTGATATCAATCGTTAACGTCTCTTTTTCCATAGGTGGAGTGACCGTTTCAGTGCCGAGCCAATAGCGTTCTCTGGCAAAAGGATAGGTAGGCAGAGACATCATGCGACGCTCTTCTGGATGCAAGGATTCCCAAGGAATTTTACCTCCCTGCGTCCAATGAAGGGCAAGCTTGTCCAGAATGTTTTCTGCTAAAAGGACCTGCAATACCGTATCTCCTACTTTTCCAGAAAACAGATTTCTCACTCCTCCATGGTCTTCTTCGAGGTCTCCTGTATAGATAGGAATCGATGCAGTTGGCTCGCTACCTAGTTCGACCGCTTCCAAATACGCCTGTAATCCGTGAACCAGTTCATCTCGATCTTGAACCACCATAGCCAGCCTGCATTCCATGGCTTCTCGTTTCACTTGGAGCGTATAGGCAAAATCCGCCAAGGAAAACGCTTGCTGCTGGGCAAATGCAAGCATCTGCTTGGCAACGGCACGCAATCGCTCAGCATTTTTTGCCGAGAAAACCACGATTTGAGGTGAAGTGTCAGCAGAAATGGAATTCATCTCTCTTTGCACCGGAATATATTCTTCGAGGATCAAATGAGCATTTGACCCGCCTGCTCCAAACGAACTGATCGTCGCTCGGCGCGGAACCTCTCGTTCTTCCCCATTGATTCTCAGTACGGGTCGCTCCCACTTTTGTCGAGCTTTTTGCAGATAAAAAGGCGTTTCTGCAAAATGGACATGCGGGTTCAACGGCTCCGCTTTTATAGAGGGAACCAACTCCTGATGCTGTAGCTGCAAAATCACCTTGGTCAGCTGAGAAATACCAGAAGCTGCTTCGGCGTGACCGATATTCGATTTCACTGATCCGATCGCACAAAATTGAACATCGTCCGTCTGCTTCGAAAAAGCATTTGTTAATGCCTTCAACTCAATCGGATCTCCCAGCAGCGAACCATTAGCGGCGGCTTCCACATAACTGATCGTCCGTGGATCAATGCCCGCTCTCGCAAAATTTTCTTCGATCAATTGCGCTTGTGCGTTGGGATTCGGCACGGAAAATCCATTGGTACGTCCGCCATGATTGGTCGCGGCTGATTTGATAACAGCTAGGATGGAATCTCCATCTTCCACCGCTTTGGCTAAAGGCTTCAATAGTACAGCGCCTACGCCTTCTGCTGGCAAATATCCGTCTCCATCGCCAAAGCTTCTGCTGTCCGCATGGCTTCCAATCATTTGGGCCTGACTTAAGCCTAGGTATTTCTTAGGATGGATCGAAACATTCACGCCACCCGCGATGGCAAGCGTGCTTTCACCTTTCAACAAGCTTTCGCAGGCATGGTAAATGGCAATAGCAGATGAAGAACATGCTGTATCAATCGCCATGCTTGGACCTTGCAGATTGAAGAAGTAAGAGACTCGGTTGGCAATCGAATGGTAGGAAGACAGGGAAATGATCGAGCTCTTTTCCATATCCGTATCAAATGCGTGATACGGCTGATACATCGCCCCCACATAGACGCCGACTTTATTCTCATATTGACTCTGTAATACCTCTCGCGTGTGTCCAGCTTCTTCGAGCAGATTCCACACGGTTTCCAGGAAAAGGCGTTCCTGAGGGTCCATCATTTCCGCTTCCCGCGGAGAAATATGGAAGAACAGCGGATCAAATTGATCGACACCATCTATGAAGCCGCCCCATTTGCTGTATGCTTTTCCTTGGCTGTTCCGAGTCTCGTCAAAATACAGGCTGTGATCCCAGCGCTCTTGCGGAATTTCGGTAATGCAATCCTTGCCATCCCGCAAGTTGTTCCAGAATTCTTGTATAGTGGAAGCCTGCGGATAACGACCAGAAATACCGATGACCGCTATGTCTAGGTCAGATGTTGTTTGTTTATTTGCCTGCTCACGCGTTACAAATCGAGAGAAACGACGGCGATGGGCTGTTATGGAGTCAGCAGTAGGCAGTACATTAGGAACATTTTCTCCTGTACTTGTCTCTGCTGTTTTCCCAGCCCCCATGATTTCAATGATCTTGTCTCGATGATGAGCTACAAGATAGCCTGTTAAATCCTCGATGTTTTGGTATTCATAGAGCAGGGTTTTCGACAGCGAACCGAACACTTTTTCCAATTGATTGGTCAATTGCATCGCCATAACCGAGTCGAACCCGTATTTCTCCAGTGGAGCTTCCTCATCGATTTTATAGGCAGGGAGCTTGATAACAGCAGAAACTTCTTTTTTCAGATATTCCCTTACTTTTTCCCGAAGCACATCCTGTTGCCCACCGGAAATTGGCTGTTCCTTCTCTGCGGGGTGGAACGGCTGTATGAACCGATCCTGGTATGCTTCAAACAAGTATTGCGAGACAGCAAGAAGCGTCGGGTACTCTACCAATACAGGTGGAGTAAGCTCAAGCTGATAGGCATGATTCAGCTTTTTTGTAAATTCGGTCAGCTTAATCTGGTCAAAGCCGTACTCATGGAGCTCCGCGTAGATATCTATATCCTCTTTCTCCACCTTGAGCACATCAGCGACCATTTTCCGCAAAGACGCTTGAATCTCACTTTGCAAGCTGTTCGAATGAGCTGTTGCGGTCACGGAGGTTGCCGTTTCCCCCATCAGCCTCTGCTTCATCCGTACACGATCACCTTCCATGACCATCAACTGATCTTGTCCCGAAGCTAACCCCTGATACAAGCAGTTGATACCCGAAGCTGTCTGCATTGCAACCATGCCAAGATCGTCCCACAATCTCTTTTCTGTCTCTTCGCCTACCTGCATTCCGCCCTCTTTCCACAGAGGCCAATTGATGGAGATGGTCTGACCCCGCCGTTTACCTAGCGCGATCTGCTCGTTGCGGTAAGTGGAGTAGTTATCCATAAAGGCGTTGGCCGTCGCATAATCTGCTTGGCCCATATTGCCTAAGCCTCCAGCGGCTGAAGAAAAGAGGACAAAGAAATCCAGATTCAGTCCCTTAGTCGCTTCGTCTACATGAACGAGTCCCGCAACCTTTGGCGCGAGAACTGCTTGTACTTCTTCTTTGGTTTTTTTCAGGATAAAGTTGTCGCGAGTCACCCCCGCCCCATGAATGATCCCGTGAAGATCGCCAAAGTCTGCTTGAATGCTTTGGATCAACTCCTCCACGGCCTGTTTCTGCGTGACATCCACTTGGCGGTATTCGACTCTGGTTCCGGTTCCGTTGTCCGCAAGCTTGCGAAGCTGTGCTTGCTTCTCCTCAGTCAGCGCAGAGCGTCCCGTCAAAATCAAGGTGATGCCACGGGCTTTCCCCGCCATCTCTTCAGCAAAAAGAAGTCCCAAGCCACCTGCCCCGCCTGTGATCAAATAAATCCCGTTGTCTTTCCACGGTATACTGACTTCAACCTGGGGAGCAACCTCACTCCATCCCGCTATATATCTTTTCCCTAACTGATAGCGAATCTGGCTGTCTGTAGGGCAAAGGCTGTTTGCTCTCAACTGCTCCGCTAATTCAACTGAATCTTCTGTTAAATTAACCTCAATCAACTGTCCGATTACTTTCGGGTTTTCGATCTGTGCGGTTTTCAATAGACCAACTAATCCAGCAAACAGTCGTTGTTCCGTTTCGAAAGGAACTACCATCTGAATCAGCAATTCCCCCTTTGGTTTTGCTTGAAGAAGGGCTTTTATTTCTTCAAACGCCTGAACAGCATACGCTTGGAATCTTTCCGCTATGCCTTGCTGATCCGATTGCAACACGAGAAGTCTCGCACCGTTTATCTGAGATGAAAGGCTTTCCGATGAAATCTTCCCTGGTTCGCAAAGCATCACCACATGCTGATCATATTCAGGAGCTTTGGCTTCCTTGGGAATGCCTTTTTCGATCCAAACAGGCTGCAGCATCAACGTACTAGTGATTTTGCCTGCTTCACCTGTACCTTTGTTTTTTGCGACTCCGGCAGCTTTTTCACCTTCGAGCACCCTCGTTGTGAATCCCTTCATGCTAACGCAAATCGTGCCTTGCTCATCACACAAATCAATGTCGAGCTTCTGTACTTTTTGCGTAGCTGCATGGCCGTCACTGTATCGAACCACCGCCCATACAGCAGGTGTAGAAGCACAGTAAATGTTCAATTCCTCCAAGGCAAAAGGCAGGGAAGGCTGAAGATCGGAAGTGCCTATCATGAAACCGAGCGATGCCTGTAATGCCGCGTCCATCACACTCGGATGAAGGACAAATTTTTCTGCTGTACCCGTAACCGATGAAGGCAAAACAAGCTTCGCCAGCACTTGATCTGGCCCGACAAACAGCTTCTCAATCCCTTGGTGTGATGGACCGTATGCCAGTCCTATCCCTTGAAACGTTTCGTAGCATTGGCTAAAGCTGTAACTGCTCTCTGTGCACTGTGTTTGAATAGCGGAAAGGTCGAGCGCTGGCGCCTCCATATCTGATCGTAGTACTGCTCTACCCTGGCTATGTACTACTAGACTCTCCCCGGCTTCCCTTGGCTGGCTATAGATTTCAAAAGTGATTTCACCATTCTCTTCCGGGTAAAGTCCCGTGTGTATTTCGATCGGTGCATCTTCCACGATAACTGGTTTCGCCCACACGATATTTTTCAGTTGAATCGCCGACTGGTTATCCGTTCGGACACCTGCTGCCATATCCACAGCCACTCGTGCCATCTCCAGATAAGCTACCCCAGGCAATACCTTTTGTCCGTTCACGACATGATCTCTAAGGAAAAACTCCTGCCCTGTAAACGTCGAACTGTACCGTTGCTCCGATAGTGTAGACGTATTTTGATGCAGCAAGGGATGCAGGTAAGCCAGCTCCCCTGAGGTAAAACCATTGGCTAGTGACTCCACCTTTGGCAGCCAATAGCGCTCTCTTGCAAAAGGATAAGTGGGTAAGCTGATTCGACGAGGCTTTGTTTCCCCATAGAGCTTGTTCCAGTCAAAAATCAACCCCTGTACCCACATCTGCAAAATCTTTGCGTATTTCCCTTTGGTGATCCACGTATCGATTGCCTGTTGTAAATCCTCATCTGCGGCAAAAACATCCATCGTTTCTTTATTCCGCTTTACCTGACCCGTGAACAGGTCTGGGCTATCAGCCTCATCTTTCAGATAATACGTTAGCTTTGCTTCAAGCTCGGAGATCGACTTGACGATCACAGCGAGCCGCTCTTCCATCGCTTCACGTCCTACTTGGAGCGTGTAGGCAATCTCAGCTAGATCGTTGTCCGTCAACACTTGCTCCCGAATAGCAGACAACAACCGCTGCACCTGCTCCCGGAGTCGGTCTTTATTCTTCGCTGACAGTACGATGACCACTGGATTTTTTGACGAGATGCTGCTTGGTGGGCGGTGTTCCGCTTCGATATATTCTTCTATGACGAGGTGAGCATTTGCCCCTCCCGCCCCAAAGGAGGATATCCCCGCAATTCTTGCATATTCTCTGGTTACTCCATCGATTTCAATGACGGGTCGCTTCCATTCCGCCAGCTCTTGCTGCACCACAAATGGCGTCTTGCTGAAATCAATGTTTGGATTAAGTGTGCGGGAATGCAAAGACGGAACTAACCTCTTGTATTTCATTTGCAGCAATATTTTGGTTAACCCTGCGATCCCTGCCGCACTCTCACCATGCCCGATATTTGACTTGGACGAACCAATCGCGCAGAACTGATTCTCCTTCGTGTATTCCTGAAAGGTCTTCGTCAATCCGGCAATTTCAATAGGATCCCCCAAGGAAGTCCCTGTACCGTGTGCCTCTATATAGCTGACCGTTCTCGGATGAATTCCTGCTTCTTCAAAAGCTCGGCGAATCACCCTTGATTGGGAATGAGGATTGGGAACCGTATAGCCGTTTGTTTTTCCACCATGATTAATGGCGCTTCCTTTGATCACACCATAGATGTGGTCTCCATCAGCGATTGCTCTTGCCAGAGGTTTGAGCAATACGGCTCCGACTCCTTCGCCAGGTACATAGCCGTCGCCACCTTCCCCAAAGCTTTCGCATCGTCCCTTGCTGGAAGCGAACTTGCCCTGCGACAAATACAGATATTTATTTGGATGAATAGAAACATTCACACCACCTGCAATCGCTACCTCACATTCGCCGCGCTGTAAGCTGTGACACGCTAAATGAATACCCGTCAACGAAGATGAACACATCGTATCGACCGCCATGCTCGGACCGTGGAAATTGCAAAAATAGGAGACGCGGTTCGCAATGGAAGCTGGACTCCCCGCAATCGCAAGCGCTCTGCCCAACGCCTGTTCAGCGGACGCATAGAGCTGATATTCCTCGTACATAACGCCTACGTAAACACCTACATTGCCTCCCAAGCCTTCGTGCTTGCCCAGCGTTTCGCGCGTATACCCTGCATCCTCTATCGTTTCATAGACACACTGTAAAAATAACCGCTCCTGCGGGTCCATCAGCTCCGCTTCCCGTGGGGAAATATGGAAGAACAGCGGATCAAATTGATCAACACCATCTATGAAGCCGCCCCATTTGGAATACGATTTACCGATCTTGTCCTTCGCTTCATCAAAGTACAGACTGTGATCCCAACGGTCTTTTGGGATTTCGGTAATACAATCCTTGCCATCACGTAGATTTTTCCAAAAGTCATGGATATTCCATGCTTGCGGATAACGTCCGGACATCCCAATAATGGCAATGTCCAACGCCCCTTTTGCTCGCTGGGTTTCCATGCGCAGGGACATGAATCGTTGAGACTTGCGTTTTTTGCTCCTGCGCTCTGTCTGTGCTTTCCTCTCATCCACCATCGTTGCTTCTGATTCTTGCGCGAGGGAGGCTTCCGCATTTTCCCTCACCCCTAGGATGTGCATCAGATTTTCACGGTAGTTATCAAGAAAATACCCGGTTAATTCTTTTATCGTTTGGTATTCAAAAAATAACGTTTTTGGTAACGAACCAAATTGCTTTTCCAGCTCCTTGGTCATCTGCATAGCCACAATAGAATCGACACCGTATTTTTCCAACGAGGCGTCTGCTTCCATTTTATTGGCTGGCAATTTGATCACGGAGGAAAGCAGCTTTTTAAAATAAGGGGTTGCCTGTTCCATCAGTGAGGAGGAATCTATGACCTTCTCCTCTTCGAGAGGAACGGAAGCTTTTGGCGCTTCTACTTCTGATCTAACAGATTCATTTGCGATCTTGCGCGTAGAAAAGCCCTTCATCCGCACCTGGACATTTCCGTTCTCGTCACACAAATCGATATCAAACTTCTCCACTCTGTCTCCAGCCCTACTGCCCTCCCTGTAGCGAATGAGTGCCCACATGGAAGAGGAGCAAGCACCTACGATCACCATTTCTTCAAGAGCAAAGGGAAGGATCAGCGAAAAATCACTGGTTGCCATCATCAAGCCAAGTGACGCCTGTAGAGCTGCGTCGAGCAAACTCGGATGCAGACCAAATTGGCCTTGGGTCTTCAGCACGGAAGAAGGCAGCGACAGCTTCGCGAGCACCTGTCCCTGACCAATCAAAATCTGCTCGATCCCACGATGTGCAGGCCCATAGTCGACTCCCATCTTTTTGAAAGCGTCATAGCATTGTTCCGCGCTGAGTGTGCGTAGGCTGCACTGTTCCTGCAATACAGAGAGATCGAATGATGGAATATCTGGAATGGAACACAACACGGCACTTCCTTGACTGTGTACAATCTCCGTCGTTTGTTCCCGGTCTTGCTTGCTATCACTGTAAATTTCAAAAGCAATCTCACCATTCGCCTCAGGATAGAGTTCGATATGTGCCTGAACGGGCTCTGGCCCAACAGCCAAAGGTTGAGTCCAGACCACATTTTTGAAACGGAGTCCTTCTAGTTCTCGCTCCGAATCAAGCCCTCCCGTCGCCTGCTGGATCGCTGCCCGTGCCATCTCCAGATAAGCCGCACTCGGCAAGACACGTTGCCCCTTAATGACATGGTCACTCAGGAAAAACTCCTGGCCCGTAAACATGGAGCTAAACCGCTGCTCCATGAAATCGGATGTATTTTGGTGTAAGAAAGGATGAATCGCACCCACACCTGTGCTGCTGTTAACAGACCTGGCGTGGGTCCAATAGGATTCCTTGGCAAAAGGATACGTCGGTAAACTGATACGACCCGGTTGCTCTTCCTGGTAAAGCTTGTTCCAATCGATAGATAAGCCCTTCACCCACAGGTCGAGAAGCTTGCTGTACTTTCCGCGTTCCATCCATCTCGCAATCGTTTCTTCTAATTCATCATCGGACGTCAAAATATCCAGCATTTCCTGATTTCGGTTTACCTGACCACGATACAAATCAGCAATGTGCTCTTGCCCTTTTACATAGGCTGTTAGTTTTTGTTGCAACTCCTTCATAGTGCCTGCGATGACAGCAATGCGCTCTTCCATGGCTACACGTCCTACCTGAAGCGTATACGCCATGTCTGCTAAGTGCTCATCGGACAAGGAGTGTTCCTGGATAAACGCTAACAACTGCTGAACGATCTCATACAGCCTCTCCGCATTCTTTGCCGACAAAACAAAAATAGCCGGGTTCTGAGGTGTGATTTTCAAACCGGATTGCTTTTGCTCTTCCGGAATATATTCTTCAATAATCACATGGGCATTGCTTCCCCCTGCACCAAACGAGGAAATCCCTGCAATTCGTGGATATTCATTGGTTGTGCCATTGATCTCTACAATCGGTCGTTTCCATTCTGCCAACTCTTGCTGAACCACAAACGGCGTCTTGGTGAAATCAATATTGGAATTGAGCGTGCGGGAATGTAAGGATGGCACTAATTGCGCGTGCTTCAGCTGCAATAATATTTTCGTTACGCCTGCAATCCCTGCCGCACTTTCACAATGTCCAATATTCGACTTCGCTGATCCCAATGCACAGAACTGTTTGTCCTGGGTGTCTTTTTCAAAGGCGCGAGTAAGTCCAGCAACCTCGATCGGGTCTCCTAGCTCCGTTCCTGTTCCATGTGCTTCCAGATAACTGACCGTTCTTGCATGTACCTTGGCACGCTGTAGGGCATCGGCCACTAATTGCGCCTGCGCCTGCGGATTCGGGACGGTATAGCCATTCGTTTTCCCACCGGCATTCATCATGCTTCCTTTGATGACTCCGTAAATATGGTCACCATCGGCTATCGCCTTATCCAAAGGCTTCAAGACGATTGCGCCCACACCCTCTCCATCCACAAAGCCGTCTGCTTGATCGCCGAAGGACTTGCATTGATTCGAAGGAGAGAGCATCGTCAAAGCTGACAATTTCATGTAGTGGACGGGATCGACGATGAGATTGACTCCCCCTGCGATTGCACACTCGCTTGTGCCGCTGTACAAGCTTTCCAAGGCGAAATGAATCGCGGTGAGAGAAGCGGAGCAAGCCGTATCTACCGCTACGCTCGGACCTTGAAAGTTTAATAGATAAGAGAGGCGATTCGCGATCGACCAATAAGTGGCTCCCGTCGGGTAATTGCCATTCATCACGCCGACAAAAACGCCTACTTTTCTGCTTTCACACAGAGTTGTAGGCGTATATCCAGCGTCCTCAATACTCGCATAGGCTTCTTGTAAAAATAACCGTTCTTGCGGGTCCATCTCCTCGGCTTCTTTTGGAGAGATTTGAAAAAATAAGGGATCGAATTTATCCATATCATCGATAAATCCGCCCCATTTTGTATACATCGATTCCTTCTTGCCTTTTTCTTCGTCAAAATAGCTCTGCCAATCCCAGCGATCCTTAGGGATTTCAGAAATGCAGTTTTTCCCCTCTTTTAAACGATTCCAGAATTCATCCACATTTTTCGCCTGCGGATAACGCCCGGAAAGACCGATGATCGCCACATCCCGCACCACCGATGAAGGCGCAATGGATTCCTTTCTTTCTTGTTCCCGAACGGATAAAAAGCGTCTCGTGTTTCTCACAGGAAGATCAGTGTACGCGGTTGAAGCAGCGACGGGCAATGCTTCCTCAACAGCTTCTTGTTCTTCTACTCCTATTACCTTGAGCAACGCTTCCTTTTGCGTCTCGATGAGATACTCTACCAAGGCATCAATCGTTTGATACTCGAAAAAAATCGTACTGCTCATATTCGCAAAATCTTTGCGAAGCGAATTGGTCAATTGCACAACCAGAATCGAATCAATCCCATATTGCTCGAATGGCGCAGATGATTTTATCTGGTGGGTCGGAATTCTGAGCGTTTCACCCATTAACGTTTTGATGTAAGCCGTGCTTTTTTCGCGAAGTAATTCCTCCGTGACTCTGCCTGACTTTTTCGCTGGTGTCGTGCGTACAGGCACTTGTTTTTGGAGTGGCATCGCCTTCAGCTTTGAGGCTTGCTTTTTTGCAGGCGAATACGCAACTGTTACCGCCGATTGCCTCGGTTGACTGCTGTGACGAATCACCCCATCGCTTTCTGCCACAATAATTTGTTGGCATAAATCCAGCTGGTCTTCTGCTGGCAAGAAGACAGATTGGTATCCTGCCTTTTTCAACGCCTTTTGCCATGTTTCAACCGTTAACAGGGGGCAGCCAGGAATCCGCCATTCTGGATCATCATAGCGCCACCAGCCATCCAGCAAGCCAAACGTCAAGTGAGCAAACAAGGTATTGCTCGTTAATTCATTCAGAATCAGCAAGCCATTTTTCTGTAACGTTGTTTTGGCGTGGAGCAAGGTTTGGCTAATATTTTTTGTCGCGTGCAGAACATTCGTGGCAATCACGAGATCATAGGTGTCCGCAGCGATCCCCTGCTCCTCAACAGGCTTTTCCACGTTAAAAATCCGATACGTGAGATATGGATTTTCGGCTCCATATTCTTTTTCGGCGTGAAGCAAAAAAGCTTGCGAAAGATCGGTATAACAATATTCCTCGATATGCTTCTGAAAGGGCTTTAGCCTTGGCAGTACGATCGCACTCGTTCCACCTGTACCTGCCCCGATTTCCAAAATGCGAATCCGAGCAGAAGGATCTTGCTCCGTACGCTGCTTCACATAGGTAACAATCGTATTGGCGAGCACTTCGTTAAAGTAGTCCGCAACCTCATTGTGTTTATAAATCCCTTCCACCAGTTCCATCGAGGAATTCGGGAACATGATCTCTGTAGCTGGAATCTTTCCTAACAAAATATCTGGCAGTACGCGCATGGTTGCCTCTACCAGAATCACCTGCGCTTTACTATTCGGGTCGTTCAGCCATGCTGTTTTTTCTTCCTCCCATTTTTCCCATGCGGTTTCGAGATTGATAGGGGTAGTATCGTTTGCGATGAGTGACTCTCCATCGTACGCAAGATACTGGTTTTGTACGAGAACGGCTATGCTTTCTTCCAGCCATTTGCCGTACCTGTCATGCAATTTGGCTTTGAGTTCTCCTATCGTCTGTTTTTTTACCGTGAACAGCCCGATTGACTGTAATTGACCATAGAGTAGTTCACTGAGAAGCTTATCCATTGTATTCATTTATAAGCCTCCATTTCAGATTGTCTGCGTTGAGACGAAAACTCTAGTTTGGGCATATCATTCCTTACACGTTCGATGTGGGATACTAGCTTTTCAGGATAGATGTAAATGGATTTATCCGGATTTACTTTAACCAAGGCCTGTGATTTCGTTGTTTTCACCAACGCGACTTGATTGATCGGTCCTGCAAGCAGGTTTTCCAAAGCCGCCATCGCTTCACGAGGTTCAATGGAGCCTAATCCTGCCTGTGCCATCCTCTCCTGATAATCCTTGGTGGCAACAATGCCTACGTTCGCCCAGTATCCCCAATTCATCACCTTCACTGCACTGAGGCTATGCAACGATAGCTGGTGCGCGAATATATCCTTAAACGTACAACCTGACGCATAATTGCTTTGTCCAGGCGACTTGGTAAATGAATTGATCGATGAAAAGAACATGACAAAATCCAACGGCTCCCGATCAAATACTTGAGCAATCCGCACGCTTACATCTACCTTTGCCGAAAGCCCGGCACGGAAGCGCTCTTCGTCCATATTCGCGAGACTTTTATCGAGCAGGACAATTGCGGAGTGAATGACTCCGTTCACTTGTTTATATCGTTTTTTGATTTCTTCATAAGCAAAGTACAAGGACTTGCGATTTGTCGCATCCGCCGCGATATAGACAGGAGCAGGTCCGAGCTTTGCAAGTCGATCCACTTTGGCTTGGATCTCTGCATTTTTTTCCCGGCGTCCAATCCAGATGATTTGCGCTTGATAGGTGCTGATCATGTATTCGCTCCAGACTTCGCCAATACCGCCAGCGCCTCCGATCACAACATAGACTCCCCCCTGCCTGTAGGAAGCCTGTTCCCTTTGCATTTGACGCAATGGAATTAATTCCTGACGATACCATTTCCCTCCGCGATAAACCGTTGCATTCCCCTCAGCATCTGGCGGAAGTGTGAAAACATCCTCTATAGGCCAAGCACAACCCGCTTCCAGATCAACCAGTCGGATACGCCAGTTCGTGTATTCTTTTGCCATCGAACCAACTAAACCGTAAAGACTGGCATGAATAGGGTTCACCACATCGTTTTGATGAATCGGTTGAGTCTGGAAGGTTACGAGACTCCATCTTAGCTCCTTGGTATCGTAGCCCAGCTTGAGCAGGGCTTTTAGCAAGCGAAATACATGAAATACACCGCGCTCCTGCTCGATGATCAGGGCCTCTTCTGCCAGGTATTCCAAATCAATCCATGGCGCCATCCAGATGATATGATCAATCGAACCAATCTGCTCCAGCTTCACTGCTAGTTCATCTATACTTTCTGCGGGAGTAATCTCCATAACAGCTGCCCGCGGATAGCGTTGTTGAACAAGGCTTCGGTTCTCGTCATCTGCACAAACAATCAGAATACGATCGCTTGCAAGTGGCGTTTCCGAACCATGAGCGACTACAACCTCTTCCCAAACAGGACTCAGCAGCATGGTTCCAATCAGCGATTCGCTTGCGGTCTCAACTGCCCCTTTTGCTGCTGTACGATCTGTTTGGATCTCTCTTTCCAATACCCGAGATGTGAATCCCTTCATCCGTACACAAATTGTTCCTGTGTCGTCACATAGGTCGATATCGTATTTTTCTACCTTATTCCCTGCTTGGCTACCGTCGCTGTAGCGCACGTATGCCCACATCTCAGAAGTGCACGGGCGGATGATTTCCATTTCCTCCAGGGCAAAAGGCATCACTGGCTTGCGTTTTGTCAAACTGTCAGACGACATCACGTGACGAGAAGAAAGTGTCAACTCCACAGATGCCTGCAAAGCTGAATCCATCAAGCTTGGATGCAAGACAAACTGATCCACTGACCCGGCGACCGCTAACGGTAAAATCAGCTTTGCCAAGACTTGTCCAGGCCCGACATATACCTTGTCTATACCTTTATGTCCGGATCCATAATCAATTTGAATCGCACTGAAGAACTCATAGAATTCCTCGGATGAAATCACCTGCTCGCTGCACTGCTCTTGCAAAACGGACAAATCAAGCATGTGCAACTCCGCGCGTGGAGTAAGCACAGCATTACCTTGACTGTGTACCACGATCTCGGCATCACTACCCTTTGCCTCGCTATAGATTTGGTAGGATACCTCACCATCTTCTTCGAGTACGAGGCCCGTATGTACCCGAACAGGCTGATCGCCTACAACGATCGGACGAGCCCAAATGACATTCTGTAGTTTCATCGACGTATTCCCGTGGACGTCTTCTCCTACAGCGTGCTCCATCGCGCTTCTTGCCATCTCCAGATAGGCAACTCCCGGTAATACCCGCTGCCCTTTGACTACGTGATCCGCCAAGAAAAACTCTTCTCCTGTGAAGGTAGAGCTAAACCGTTGCTCGGAGAAAGTAGACGTGTTCTGATGCAGCATGGGATGGATCAAGGATGCTGTGATGGTAGTTGCCGCTCCCCTTGCAGCAATTGCTTTTGGTTCACTCTCCAGTACCCAATGTCGTTCCTTGGCAAAAGGATACGTGGGAAGTGGAATACGAGAATACTGATCGTTCGCAAACAGCTTGTCATAGTCTAATCCATATCCCTGCACAAACAATTCCGCGACCACAGATAGCTGCTCCAAATATTCGCTCGCCTGACTCGTCACATGTAGATTCTCGATGCTTTGATTTCCATAACGTTTCAATGCGATTTGTTCACGATGATCTTTTTCATGTAACTCGGAAACAAAAGCCTGTGATGCTTTTCCTGTTTCCAGCCACTTTTTCAAAACCTGGACAAGCTCGGCTGTATTTTGAACAAGGCAAGAGAAGCGGTGATGGAAATGCTTTCTGCCTACTAACAGCGTATAGCTGATATTTCCACAATCCGTCTCCGGTGCTTTTTCACAAAACGAAAGCAATTGGGCAACTTGCTGACGCAACTGTTCAAAAGTACGCGCCGACAGCACAAGTAAATAGCCCGGTTTTTTTGCATGATTCCGCTCTACCTGCGGCGCCTCTTCGATTACCATATGCGCATTCGTACCGCTGGCTCCGAAGGAACTGATCGCAGCACATCGTTTGGCTTGCGGCTCCACTGACCATTCCTGCAGGCTTGTATTGACATAAAAAGGGCTGTCTGCAAACTTAATGTTGGCATTCCCCTCTTCAAAATGCAGGGATGGCGCGATTTTTTTGTGCTTCAATGACAAAAGGATTTTGATAACCCCTGCAACACCTGCTGCGATCTGGGTATGACCAATATTCGTCTTGATCGATCCAATCGCACAAAATTCTTTTTTATCCGTATAGGCTCGAAAGGCGCGGGTAAGTGCTTGAAACTCAATCGGATCTCCCAGCTTGGTCCCTGTTCCATGTGCCTCGACCATTGTAATTTGCTCAGGATTGATGTCAAATGTATCATAGACATTGCGTTCCAAGCGTTCCTGAGACTTCGCACTTGGCGCTGTAATCCCATTCGTCGTTCCATCCTGATTGATTCCCGAGCCTCGAATGACACCATAAATATGATCACCGCAAGCGATCGCTTCCGAGAGACGTTTCAGTACAACGACACCAGCGCCTTCCCCCGTCGCAAAACCATCTGCCTGCTCATCAAACGTGTGGCAGCGTCCTGTCGGTGACAGCATCCCTGCTCGCTTGGCCGACAAATAAAAGCCCGGCGTTGATTGAATGAAGACACCACCTGCCAATGCCATGTCGATCTCACCTGTCCGCAAGGCTTGGCACGCCATATGAATCGCCACCAAGGAACTGGAGCAAGCCGTATCAATCGTAACAGCTGGTCCCTGCAAGTCCAGATGATAAGCAACCCGGGCAGGCACAATGGACTCCATATTTCCCCAAAAGGCTTGGGCAGGAGGATTCTCTCCCACGAGACGATCGTAATCGCCTTTGGCGCATCCCGCGTAGACGCCGCATTGGATTCCTTGCACACCTTGACCCGCATAGCCAGCATCCTCCAACGCCTTCCAGGATTCCTCCAAAAAGAAGCGTTGCTGCGGGTCCATAAAGTCAGCTTCCAAACCGGAGATATTGAAAAAAAGCGGATCAAACAGGTCAATATTTTCTACAAGCCCGCCGTATTGATAGCCCTCTGCCTCGTCCAAGCCGTACGCTGATAAATCCCAGCGAGTCACTTTCCGAAGCAAATCCGAGCCGTTCACCAAATGGTCCCATAAGTCGTCAGTGTTACCAGATGAGGCGAACGTGCCACTCATTCCAATAATTGCAATGGGTTCAGTGGGGGACGAAGCTTTTTCTGACACACTCCCTGTTACCTCTGAAAGCACAGGTGCTGAATGGCCAGATGACTCGGTCCGAATAGCAGGGACGGAATCTTCCCTCCGCTCGGATAGACTGATCTTCTGCCCTAACGCTTGAGCAATAACCTCTTTGTACGCAGACAAAATATAGCCTGTAAGTTGATTTACTGAACTGTAATCAAACAGAATCGTGGTCTCAATTTCAATCATCAACGCTTGATTGATCTCTTGCACCAATCGAACGCCAAGAATGGAATCCAATCCATAATCTCTGAAAGGTTCTTCCACATCGATCGAATCGACATCGACCTCCAATGCGGTACCCAGCTTTTCAATGATCATATCCTTCACATAATCCGTCACCGTCTGCTCGGTCACTACAGATTGGCTTGGAATGTTTTGCGGTGCAGGCTGGGAAGAGACTTTTCCTTCAACTTTTTCCTGCTGTACAGTCTCGCGTGCGATCGGCGAAACGGTCGTATCGATACGAACATCTGGGTGAAGAACGCCATCGCTTTTTCCAATGACAATCTGTTGTCCCAGATCATGCGCTTCCCGAGCTGGAAAAGAGATCTTGTGAAACCCTTCACTTTCCAGTACCGTTTGCCAACATGCCGGGGTTAAGGCAGGAGAACCAGGAATACGTACATCTGTATCTTCAGACAGCCACCAGCCCTCCAAAAGACCAAAGGTCAGATGAAGGAACAAGGAATTACTGCTAATCTCATTTAAAAGAACCAAACCGTTTTCTCTTAAAAAAGCCTTGGTATGGCGCAAGGTTTTGCGAATATCTTTGGTGGCATGCAACACATTAGCCGCAATCACCAGATCGTAGTAGCCCTCTTGAACCCCTTGCTCCGCAAAAGGGGCTTCCACATTAAAAATTTGATAGGTCAAATACGGAACATGCGGTCCATATTCCTTTTGTGCGAACATCAAAAATGCTTTGGAGATGTCGGTATAGCAATATTCTTCTATAAACGGCTGATAAGGCTTCAGCTTTTCAAAGACAAACGTGCTCGTTCCGCCCGTCCCCGCCCCGATCTCTATGATGCGAATTTTTGCAGAAGGATCTTTTTTCACCCGTTCTTCCACATAGGCTGCGACTGTTTCCGCGAGCACTTCATTGTAGTGATCTGCCACCGGGTTATTTTTATAAATAGGTTGTACCAATTCCATAGAAGAGCCTGGAAACATGACATCTGTAGCAAGTTTCTTGCCTGTTACAATGAGCGGCAAAGATTTCATCGTGGCTTCCAGCAATCTGATCCGCACTACCAGATTGGCATCTTCTCGCCAAGCCACCTTACGTCGATCCCATTCTTCCCATACCGCTTCTACTTCGGTCAAAGTCGGATCGACCACCAAGCATTGCTCTCCATCGTAGCCATCGAGATAGCCGTGACGGGTTAGCATCGCCATACTCTCTTCCAACCATTTTTCATAACGCTGAGGGAAGCTTGTTTTTGCCTTGAGGTCAGCGACATTCACACTCTTGTCAGTGAACCAACCGATGGACTGCATTTGCGCCCATAACAGCTTGGCGAGAAGCTCGTCCATCTCCTTCCATAATTCTGGATGGGTATTGGGCAAGCGATCCTGTCGCTCGGTTTTGGGTAACCAATAGCGCTCCCCTCTAAATGGATAGGCAGGCAAAGGAACCCGGTTGTATCTGCCGTTTTTATAGAAGGAACTCCAATCCAGCTTGTATCCTTTTACAAACAAATCGGCAAGCGTGGACAACTTCTCTTTCCTTGCCTGGTTGGATAGCGAACGGTTCTCTGCAACTTCTGCTATTAATTTTTCTCCGAAGTCTTTCAAGCTCTTTTCTAGCCGCACGTCTATTTCATCATGGACAAAATAGTCAGCAGTTGTTCCCGTTTCTTTTACTTCCACGATGTATTGCCGTAATTCATCTACGTCCTTGGCAATAAACACGCAACGATGCGAAAAATGACTTCTCCCTGTGAATAAAGTATAGGAAATATCTTGTTGGTGAAAACGTCCCGCTTCTTTTGCTAACCATTGGGACATTTCATCCAATTTTTGCGTGAGAGCTGACTGGCTCTTGGCTGAAAACGGGAACAAGTAATAGGCTCCTGCTTGCTGATAGCCTGATTGCGGTTGTAGCGTAGGTGCTTCTTCCAAAATCAAATGACAATTGGTTCCGTTCGATCCCAAAGCGCTCACACCTGCTCTTCGCGGAGTGGCATCACTCGTATTCCACTCCATGAGCTCCGTATTGATGAAAAAAGGACTCCCGGTCAATTTGATATGCTTATTGACTTCCTTGACGCTGATCGTCGGAGCGATCTTCTTATATTTCATCGCCATGACCACTTTAAACAAACTCGCCAGTCCCGATGTCATCGTGGTATGACCGATGTTGGGCTTATGTGAGCCAATCGCGCAAAATTGTACTTTATCCGTAAACGAACCAAACGCTTCAATCAATGCCTTCACTTCAATAGGGTCACCCAGCTGCGTGCCTGTCCCATGCGTTTCGATATAACTGATCGTCTCTGGATCAACCCCTGCATTTTCATAGGCATCCACAATCAATTCTTTTTGGGCAAGCATGCTCGGTGCGGTAATCCCGTTTGACTTTCCTGTCTGATTCACCGTTGAGCCCTTGATGATTGCATAAATATGGTCGCCGTCTTCCACTGCTTTCGCAACTGGTTTTAGTACGACCGCCCCAACGCCTTCTCCAAACACCATGCCATTTGCATCATTGTCAAAGGTGTTGCATGTTCCATCCGGTGAGACCACCCCCATTTTCGAGGACATCATAAAAAATTCAGGGGAGCTGTGAATCGCGACGCCGCCTGCAAGAGCCATTTCGGTTTCTCCCCTGCGAAGACTGTCGCAAGCCAAATGAATGGCTACCAAAGCAGAAGAACAAGCTGTATCTACAGCAAGACTGGGTCCCTTGAGATTTAAAAAATAGGAGAGTCTTGCTCCTAGCATCGACATTTCATTGCCTAGCATCGTTTGTGAAGAGACACCTTCGGCCAGCATGGATTTCTCTTGGTAGTCTGAACGACGCCCTCCAACAAACACACCTACTTTTCTCCCTGCTAACTGGTCAACCGAATATCCGCTATCTTCAAAAGCTTTATAGGATTCTTGCAGGAACAACCGTTGTTGGGGGTCCATACTTTTTGCTTCATCGTCGGAAATATTGAAAAAGGATGCATCGAATTGATCAATGTCCTTGAGAAGCCCACCGTAATATTGATCCGCTTCCCAACCGCTGCGTGTTATTTCCTCGATACAACTGTCGCCAGATGCTATATGCTCCCAAAACTCTTCCACTGAATTCGAGCCAGCAAATCTCCCTGCTATACCGATGATCGCAATATCAGAGTGGCGAATTTCGTTTTCGAAAACAGTTGGCGGGATTTGGCTGTCGTTTGCTGCTATCTCCGTTGCAAATTGCAGAGAGATATATTCCGCCAGCTCCCCCACCTCTGGATAATCAAAAATAACTTCTACGCCAAGATGAATCCCCAAGTCAGCATTGATCGCTTCTATTAATTCGACCGCCAATACAGAATGGATGCCGAGCTCTATAAAGCTTTTATTTACATCCAAGGTTTCCACAGGTGTATTCAATAGCTGAGCCATGATTGTACTTATTTTGCTCGCAATCGTTGATAAACCGTTATCGGACTGGGTACGGCTTGCTGGCTGATATTTTTCGAAAATGTGCGCGGCTAGCAGCTTGGTATTCTCATGATCAAAAATGGCCTCAATCCCCAAGTCTATGCCTAGCTTCTCATTCAATATCTCTACCATTTCTACAGACAATACCGAGCTGATACCTAATTCCACAAAGCTTTTATCGAAATCCAAGGGATTCGTCGTAGCTTTTACTAAGTCGGTCATTACTTCTTTCACTATCGTTTCCACATCATGAAATGAATGAAAAAGTACCTTCATACTCGACTCCCCCGATCTCTACACCGATTTCTCACCAACAGCCATGTAAAGCTGTCTGAGAATAGAATGTCCTTCCGTATTCAGCATGTTTCGCCATGCCACAGATAACTTGCCCAACGCCTTGCTCGATAAATAACCGTCACGCACCAGCTGCACAGGAATGCCTACACCCTCCGACTTTAGAAACATCTCGTACCCGAGAAGCTCACTATGAGCGCAAATAACTTCGAAATCTATTTTTCCAAGTCCGCCTTGCTTGAGCACTGTTGGCAGTTCACGACCGATTTTTGGGTTGCCGCCTTCCGCATAGCGTGCCGCACAGTAGGCATCATACAACTCTCTCAATTCTGGTACATGTGGGGTGGTCATGATGTGCATCTCGAAATCATTGTCGATGAATACGGCTCTGCCACCTGGCTTTAACAACCTCGCCACTTCACGAACCGCACCGACTGGGTCGGGCAAATGCTCCAATACGAGGCGCGTAATGGCAAAATCATAGGAATCGCTAGGTAAACCCGTTTCCATAATCGATCCCGCGACGATCTCAAATCGATCCGAATGCTTTTGCGTCAAATAGCTTCTGGAATAATCAACGAGAAGAGGATCAATCTCCAATCCCGTCACTCTGCCATTTGGAAACGCCTGCATGACCTTTTCCATCACGAATCCCGGGCCCGAACCTAGCTCTATGACCGACATCCCATCTGTCAGACCAAACTCGATATAATGCTTCAGCTCTTTCTCCCAAAACAACTCCACCTGCGATTTCAAGCGTTCTATTTCTACCTCAACATTCGTTGCAATGTTTGCGATTTGATAAGAACCTTCCATGTTTTTCCCTACCTCCGCCGTTCAGATATCGATTCGTTTAAAAAAGCCAAAATCTCGCCAGCAACAGCCTCCCATTCAGGATCAAGCATCATATCATGACTGATATTTGGGAACAGAACGGGCTCGATTCCGTATGTTTTGCCAATTCGGCGCGTTGTTTTCTCAGAAATCATCCGATCCTGCTTAGAGCCGAGAACCAGCATCGGAGCTTTCGCACTGATGGTTTTGGGAACAATTTTTCCATTCATCTCGGTTCTTGCTTTCAATGATTCAGGCTGCAAGAGCTTCACCCACTCGTCCTTTTTTTCCATCGGTAGCTCCTTGGAAAAAAAGACATTGGCAAGCAGTGAGGCATCTCTTTTTTCGTTATATGTAAACAGCTGCATAGCTTCTTTAAAGTTTTTGAACATCAATCGGAATAAGTCACGCATCCCGCCATGCGGAGGAATTGAGGCAACGAGAACGGTACCCGAGATGATATCTGGGTACTGATGCAAGATCTTTTGCACGATGCCTCCGCCCATGGAGTGCCCGATCAGCACTGGCTTGTTTTTTAGACGCCCGATCACTTCAAGAACATCATCCGTATAATCCTGTAGTGTGTAAGTATGAAGATTGTCAAAGCCGTCACTTTCACCGTGTCCACGAAGGCTCACCGCATAAGAAGAAAAGCCTTTGTCCGCAAAATAAGGAAGGAAGTTTTTTTCCCAACACCATGCTCCATGACATGCTCCATGCACAAAAAGAAGAGGCGCTTCGTTAGAAACGCCCTGCGGATGGTATTCTACTAGTTCTAGTTCCAAATTCATTTTCGCCGTTCCTTTCTTATTTGAGAGTCATTCCTTCTTTACTTGCTCGAACCTGTTAAGGCGTGGATACGCTGATTCAAGAGGTTGGCTGTCTCCTTGAGCAGCATTTCACCGATTTGATCAACGTGACGGTCTCTCCAGTCTTCAACAGCCGTTCCCTTCACCCATTGATTAAAAGAGCCTAACGCAGGTCCGCAGTAAATCTGGTAATCGACTTTATAGCTTTCGGCTCCATCCAAGGCCCAGTCAAAACAGCGGTTAAAATACCATTTGAAAAGGAGCGCCATTTTGTATTTCGGAGTCCGTTCCGCTCTTTTCAGTTCCTGGGGCGGGCAAGTGATTTTCAGTTGTTCATACACTTCTTCAAAGCTGCGTTTAAAATACTTTTCCTGAAGCTGCTGCTTGGTTTTCTCATCGATTTCATCAAGCGAGTTGTATTGACGATAGAGGTCGTGCAATTTGTTCGCTCTCGCTGGAAAGAATAAGCCTTTTTTCAACACCTGAATTTTCGCTCCCATTTCAAACATTTCACCCGCTGGAGCATATTCTGTGTCTTGAACATTGGCCAGCTGCAACGAATCCTTCACCGACTCGCTGGTCGCCGCCTCCACTGTACACTGGTTAATCGAACCTGTCACAATATAATCCGCCCCAAGCATGAAAGCGACCGCAGCAGCTTCCGGAGTTCCAATGCCGCCCGCAGCCCCGATTCTGATCGGCTTGCGGTATCCATACTTGTGCATCATGTTATCTCGGAGCCTGATCATTGCAGGCATCAAAGCAGAAGCTACACCGTGATCGGTATTTCCACCTGAATCGGCCTCCACCGTTAACTCATCCGTCATTGGGACTTCCCGTAACAGACTTGCTTCTTCCCTAGTAAGCTTTTGTTCTTGCAGCAATTTTTCTATCAAGTACTCAGGTGCGGGACTTAAAAAGGCTTCCGCTACCTCAGGCTGTGATACCTTGGCAAAAATTTTGTTTGCCGCCTCCACTTGCCCGTTCATCCCCCGTCTTAATCCCTTGGCCCGATAGATGATCAACGCAGGGGTAATCGCCATAAACGCAGATGCTTCAATCACCCTCACTTGATAAGCCAGATACAGCTCGACAGTTTTTTCTTCCATGGACGGGTCACTTGGAAGATGTAACAAATTCATCCCATACGGCTCGCCTTGCTGTAGTTCACGTTGAATCTGTTGGATGGCTCGCTCGATTCTATCCAGCTGTAGGCCACCGCTCCCGAAAAAGCCCATCATCCCGGCTTTCCCCATTTTAATGACCAGCTTTTCCGAGGAAATTCCCTTGTACATCGCTCCTGCTAGATAGGGATATTTCAGATTGTAGTCCTGTTTAAATGACTGATCTCCCAGCGAAAAAGCGGTAATCTCTTTTGGCTGCTCCATGCTGTTTGCTCTCTCTTCTGCCTGTACGGTGATAGCAACCGGCTTTGCCTCTTGCACCATGCTTTCTTTCTCTTCTTCCCCTTCTATGATCAGCGGCTCTGCTTCATTTCGAATCGTAGTAACTAACTTGGTCAACACAGTACCAGGGCCGACTTCTTCTATTTCGTTTTCCCCCACGGCCAGAAGATATCGAATGGTGTCATTCCACTTCACTGGGTGTGTAATTTGTTCAACCAAATTCCGTTTCACATCGCGCTGTTTATAGGGTCTCGCGTGAACATTGGAAATCACCGGAATGGTCATATCAGAAAACGCAAACTGATTCAAATAGTCCTCAAAGCTCATCTTCGCATCACTCATGTAACGGGAATGAAATGCTCCGCTCACCTTTAGCGGTATATATACTTTTACGCCCGCTTCCTGAAAAACAGGGTTGGCACGCTCGATATCTTCTTTCCGACCTGCAATCACAAATTGGGAGGGAGAATTGTGATTGGCAATATCGATGCTAGTCAGATTATTTTCATGTAATACGCGTTCCACTTGCTCCAAAGTAAACCCGATCACAGCCGCCATCCCTCCACCGACGGCCAGACTCATCAACTCGCCTCTTTTTTTCACCAAATGCAGCCCTGTCTCAAAATCAAGCACTCCTGATGCAAAAAGCGCATTGTACTCACCCAGGCTGTGCCCCGCCACGTAGTCAGGCTTTTTCCCGGTTTCCTCCACTTTCTTCAGGTAGCTAAGCGCATTGACCACATACAGAGCAGGCTGGGTAAATTGCGTTTTACCTAATTGCTTGTCTGGATCATGCAAACATAGTTCTTTGATGGAATAACCTAATATCTGATCGGCTTTGGCTGTTATTTCTGGAAACTCATCAAAAAGAGAGCCTCCCATTCCTTTTATTTGGGAGCCCTGCCCTGGGAAAACATATGTGGTCATTTTTCTGCCTTCCTTTCTATTGGTTTTCAAACTTTTATTTGAGAAAAGCTGCTTGATGCGCTCTACATTTTCTCCGTCCTTTTTAAAAGGTGTGATGATGGAATGGCATTCTGACTGAGAATCTTGCCGCAAATTTCGCTTTGTAAAATTACTCAAATTGCCTGCTGGTCCCAAATCCAAATAGATGTAGCTTTGCTGTTTCTCCAGCTCTTGTACAGCTTTTGGAAGCTGCATTGGTTTTCTTACCACTTGCCAAAAGTAGTCAGCTGGCAGCTCCTTCATGATTTCACCATGAACACCAGATACAAAGGGAATCTGGGGAATTCCAAATGATTTCTGTTTCAATACCTCCCGATAATGTGGTTCAGCCGGATCGATGTAAGAGGAGTGAAACGCATATGATACAGGTAGTCGTTGACAAATAATCCCTTTGCCTTTGACGTAATCCTCCATGCGTTGTAGCTGATGACTGCTCCCGGCAATGACAAAATGCGAATGAAAATTCACTGCTACCAACTCACTATTTCGATGCAAGATCGGCTCTTGGTCATACAAATCGGGATTGTGGAGAATCGCAAGCATACTCCCTTTCTGACAATACGCTTCGTAAAGGGTGGCTTGTTCAACCACGAGTTGCAGCAATTCTTCCACAGGCATGATTTCAGACACTGCCGCCGCCACAAACTCCCCCAAACTGCTCCCCAGACAATAGTCGGGCTTTATTCCGCTTTCCATGAGAACCTGGGCCAGAGCGTATTCCACCATAAAAATAGCGGGATGCGTATAAAGGGTGCGATCAAATATATCGTCTCGTCGCTTCGTGTCATCGTATAACTGGGCAAGGACAGACTCCCCGATCAGGGAATGTACCTTTTCATCTAACCGAAGCATCCATTTGCGAAAGACCGGATTCTGATCAAAAAGGTCTTTCCCCATCTGATAGTACTGTGACCCTTGTCCAGAAAACATAAACACAACAGGCTTTTCCATGTATGATGCACCCCTTGTTTCTATGAAAGGTTTTTATAAAGAAAACTCCCCATAGCCTGGTCAACTGACCGCTTATGGGGAATTTTTATCCGTGATTTGTTATGGATTGCTCTATCTCCTGAAGTAGATTCTTTACTTCAGCAGCACTCCACTCTGTTTTTTTCGGATAGGTGATCGAACACACATAGTCACCTAGGATGTAGGAGGCAGTACGGTATTGAGGAAAGTTTTCAAATAGACTATACACAACCCCATCCCTTATCTCCACTTGGCTTATTTCATAGATATGAAAAGAAGTTGTTAACCCAGTCTTCAAAACTTTGGATAACGCTTCCTTGACTGTCCAGAAAAGAGTGAGCGTCGTTTCATAGGAATAAGGCAAGCAGGACAACAAGCTGCTCTCCTTCACAGTCATTTGCGTCTCCAGAACTTTATTTCTATCAACGCTAATTCTCTCAACATCAATCCCCATCGGTAGCTCCTCCGAAAAAGCAATGGCAGCTGCAAGATCGTCACAGTGGGTGATACTCACTTGGAGATTGGCTGGATTCGGTAGGTTTACGACAGGATGATGAAAAATGCCCTGTTCAATCCATATTCGATCTAAACTGTCTTCCCCATTCAAAAACGAAATGGCTCTTTTGGCGACATATCTCCCTGTCAGGTAGCTTTTTACTCTCCGTTCATACTCCAGATGAAAATAGTACTCGAATTCTCTTGGGTGCAGGAATTTTACTATTTTTAAAAAATCTACGGGAACAGAAAAGTAGCCCATGCATAAACTAGCACGAAACTCTCTATCTGTCCCTTTGATAACGAATTCATTCGTAAAGGTCTGTGGAAATACATGCAATCCAATCTCCGCCTTCTCTCGTTCTACGACTATGCCAAAGGGCAGAGCTTCCCCGGTTCGTGGGTAAATAGTTCTACACACTACCGTTTCTCCGTATGACCTCCCTCGTTCCTTTAACGTGCCGAAACAGCGATTAAATTCCCTGAGAGATTTTACTTTCGATAAGAAGCTGATGTAGCTAACTTTTTCTGTTTATACAGAATCTTTCAACAACCGCATTTATTGCATAACGCGAAAGAATTGGATATATTTAGTATAATACCACAAATTTTGTGAATTGATCTACTCAATCATTCCCATTTTTTTGGAAAGCAATTAGCACTCCAGATACTTACGAATTCACTTCATAATGAAAGGATTGCTCACCTTGAAATGGTATGCCATCTTTGTAGAATCCGGTAAAGAAGAAGTCGTTCAAAAGTACCTCAGACTCTATTTTAATGAGCAGTCTTTAAAATCCATTGTGCCGAAGAGATTGGTGCCTGAGAAAAAGTCAGGCATGGTGTATAACGTCCTGAAGAATTTTTTTCCTGGATATGTACTTATTCAGACTGAAATGACTAACGAAATGTTCCATAAAATCAAAAAAATTCCTAGAAGCTTGCGTTTGGTCAATAACGGTAGTTACTATTCGCAAGACGAAGGCGCTTATTATTCGAGCATTGAAGAAAAGGAAATCACCCCGATACTCCAACTCATGGGGAACGGTGAGGTTGTCGATTATTCAAAAGTATATCTGGAAAATTCAAAGGTGATCGTAGAATCTGGTCCTCTCAAAGGACTAGAAGGCATTATCAAAAAAGTGGACAAGCACAAAAACAGGGCTAAAATATTTTTAACCTTCATGGGAGTAGAGAAAACCATTGATGTGGGAATTGAAATTCTCTCAAAACCTTTGTAATTGGGGAGCGTCGCGTACGCGCCCCCTTTTTTTTTCTTCATACAAGCACGCATTCTGTCGTAAAAACATAGGCTCATGGTAAGTAACATTCGAATAGGATTGACCTGTTTTCATTTGGGAGGGACAAACAAAAGTTCGATGCACGATCTTAAAAGTGTTTGTTCCTTATTCTTGTTTGGAAAGGAATTTGTCTACATGGTTTTCTCGGACGAAGACAACATGTTTACTAGTCAGGCTGCCATTTTCCTTGCAGCCATGAGCTATCAGACTTATCTACTATTTTTTGAAGGCGAGCTTATCTTACCCAAAGGTTTTCAACTGCGATACACCATTCGAGCTTCTGCTGACGTAGAGAATCCAACTGAACATATGTATGGCTTTGTAGCAGAATCAAAAGATCAAATCATCATTGCCTTCAGAGGGTACGCAGCCTATCCGGCAGACCTTTTAGCAGCCTATGACATCCTACAAATTCCCTATCCTTTTGTTACAGATACAGGGAAAACCTCACGTGGATTTACTTGCCTGTATCAGTCAACACGCGATCGATTACTCAGAAAAATAAATCAGTTTTCCGAATCAAAAAAGCTGATTATCACTGGACACAACTACGGTGGCGCTCTGGCTGTGCTGGCAGCTTTAGATATAGCGGTAAACACGCGGTTTAGACACCCCATCGTTTATACCTATGGCAGTCCGCGTATTGGTGACCCCCACTTCGCTTCACGGTTCAATAAAGTCGTTCTAAATAGCCTGCGGATTGTCAATGTTCACGACCCTTTTCCTACCTTCCCCGACCAAAAATATCCACCTCCTTTTACCCAGGAAGGTATCTATTATCAACATGTAAAAAACAAGTTTCCGATCTCGTTTCAACAGAATAATACGCCTCGCAACGATAGTATCGCCTGCTATTTTCATAGCCTCACTCAGCTTGACCCTGATTACGCCCAAACGCTCTGTGTGGAAAATCCGGGATTTTGTCCCGATACCGATACGTGTATTCCGTTTCAAGGCAAATGCTAGCTTTTACAGCCTTGAAACCGAGAAAGGGAGACACATGAATGATCGATCGTATTTATAACAGTGAAGATGCGATTTTACTTGCGGCCATGATCCATCAGGCCTATCAGCTTTTTGAAACAGATTCACTTGTCTTGCCACAAGGGTATCGTCAGCGCTCTGCGATTCGAGCATTGGCTGGTGTCGAGACGCCGGAGCCCGAGATATTTGGTTTTGTAGCCGAGTCACCAGACAGTATCGTTGTTGCTCTTCGGGGAACACGCACGTTTAACGACAATGAGTCAGATCAGGATTTGTATCAAGTCCCCTATCATTTTGTCAGAAAGGCAGGAAAGACCCACCGTGGGTTTACTTGCATTTACCAATCCGCGCGAGATGAATTGATTCGGGAGTTGAGCAAGCTCTCTAGATCGAAAAGACTATTTGTTGCGGGGCACAGTTTAGGGGGAGGGTTGGCCACACTTGCCGGCTTGGATATTGCCGTGAATACGAAGTTTACGCGACCTTTTGTGTATACGTATGGGAGCCCTCGTGTCGGAGATCCTGTCTTTGCTTCGCGGTTTAATCAGACTGTAAAGAACAGTGTTCGGATCGTGAATGTTCATGATATTATTCCGACTTTGCCTTCTAAGGTGTACCCTCCTCCGTTTACGAAAAAAGGGTTGTACTACCAGCATATCGATCGGGAGCATTTGTTAGATTTTCAGTTGAATAGCTTAGCTGTAAGGAATCATGAAATTGTTTGTTATTTTAAGTTTCTGGCGCAGGAGGACCCTGGATTTACGGAGAGGTTGTGCGTGGAGAATGAGGGGTTTTGTCCAGATACGGGGATGTGCGTGCCGTTTTTAGGGGGATGTTGATTCCATTGAATCACTCTCTTTTTTTATGTCCTGTTTATCACGCCGGGCGAGTAATCCCTGAAAAAACTTATTGATAATCATTTTCATCGAGACTATAATGGTTATAATTTCCAAATATTTACTTTCGCTCATGAATGAGCAAAAAAGGAGGCATTACGATTATGAAAAAAGTCATTTTAGCTGGGGCATTAGGGATTGCAGTACTTTCAGGTGTATCTTTGCCAGGAGTGGAAGTCTCAAAAGCTAGCGCAGCAACAACGGCTTTAGACATGCAAGAGGTTACGAAATACTATTCTTTGAGTTCATACGAAGTGACGCAAAAAGAATCTTTTTCGCTGAAAAAGGGAGAAGAACTTACGATATTTGTAAACAATTCTGGATTCCCGATCTCTTATACCGTCTTTGATGCGGATAACAAAGTGATTGGTACATACCAAGCGAATTCACCGTACGGACGCGTCTTTCAAGCAGAAAAAGACGGCAATATTTCTGTACAATTTCAAGCTGGAGCGAATTCTTCCTATATGAAAAAAATGAATTTTACAGCTAAATTCGCTATTTCCAAGTTTCATTAAGCGTTAAGAGAAAGGGGCTGTCTCAAAAGTCGATTTTCCGACTAAACGACAGTCCCCTTTGATTCAAAAAAAATAAGAAAACCCCTTGTCTACCAAGGGGTTGAGATAATTAGTAACGCTCTGAAAGAAGCAGTCTATAAGTTCTATACCATCTCTTACTAAAGTTAAGATTCACAAAAGCTCAGTGAGGCAACCATTTTTCCCCTTTCGATATGAAGATCGAGTGAGAAATGGTCTGTGTCGTTCATTGCTTCTTATTTCTTTAATTCTTCTGGAATTTCAGGTTTTCCCACGAAACCGAAGGATGCTGTAGATACTGCCAGTACTGCAACAAATGAAGCAATTGCTGAAACATGTTTCGCTACGAACATCATCGCTTTATTTTTCATCTTTTCCACCTCCTTTCAGTGGAATTAGCGTCAGTGCTTGCACAAAGAAGGTCTTAACCAGCGTCTCGCTTTCTATGAAAAATAATAAACTGACGATGAGAATTGAGATGATCTTGAGGAGCAAAGTCTGATTCTGTTTGAATAGTCGTGATTGCATTTCTATATCTTGCGGAGCAAAAAGTGCTACTAGAACTACTGTGATGATAATAATCGGGGTGATAAAATCAGTAGGAAGGGTAATGAGAGGGATGAATACCGCTCCCGAAATACTTGTTATGGTGCAGTAGACAGACGATGAATAGTGAAATCCTCCTGAAAATTGGCGTAGTACTAAAAATCCGGCCAATGTGAGTAATGTTCCTTGAAATGTCCCTATGATGAGGGAAAGGGTAAGGCTAATCGTAATGATGAGCAGCATGTTGATGATAAGGATTAGCCCAAATTTCATGGTAGGAACTGACTTCGTTTCATGTGGATTGATCGACTTTAGTTGTATGGCTATTCTTTCAGCAAGAGTTTCAATCATATTCCCCATCCCTTTTTATAGCCAACCATGCCAGTATTGTGATTCCGATTGCCATCCCAAAGAAAATCCACACTAAGGAACCAATTCCATATGTACTTGCTAATTTAAACAAGACCGTTATCAATACACCTGTTACAATGATTAGTGATAAAATCACCATGTTGACTCTGTGGTAAAGAGAGAAAGGCGCTCCGTCTCTGACGAATGTAAATTGTAGTTTACATTTCCGAAGCCCGTAGCATAATGCAAAGGTGAGTACTGCGGAGATTGTCTGGAATATGAACCCGGTGTTGATGGTTCGATCCTCTAACGATTCAATTGTCTCTAAGGTTCCTATGACGGTCAGGAAAAACACTTCCATCATCTGAATCCCCAAGTAGATTCCTGCTGTTATAATGGTCATTAAGGCAGCATGTCCCCAATTCACGTTCCATACCAGAATTAATGCCCCAAAAATTATGACGACTTGGGCTATGGTTGCATAGTCTCCATATGGCGTAAATTGTCGTAGCCCAAACGAGAAAAGCATTAATACCAAACTCACAAAAAGAATCCGGTTGATATGCACCAAAAAACCAAATCGAAATAGCGTAGTCATAAGAGCAAATATTGCGAGGTATTCTAATGTTGAAAATAGGACAAACAGCATGGAACTTTTTCACCTCAATTACTTATATGAGGGTTATATTCTACTAGAAACGACAGAATCCTGCTTTAATTTACCAGATTTGACATTTTAGTGCGTTCGAGTGTCTTTGAGCCTAGAAGTATGAGTTTTGAAGGAAAGAAGTGCTTGAGGTACAAATTATCAAGATGATAACATTGGCGTTTTTACGACCTTAGGGACAGCATTGTCCCCTCGAAATCTGAACAGCGTATAAGCCTGCTCCTAAAGCTCTAACTCCTTCCAATATTAGTGAACCCAAAACAAAAACCGCCCGGTTATTTAACCGAGCGGCTTACTCATCGTGTGTAGCCTTAGTATAGAGCGTTTATCGATTGACTTGCAAAATTCGTAAAAACGTCTTGTGTCAGATATGTTACCCTTCAAATCACAGTTAAGTATACAGTTTTCAAACATTCTAAAACTTCCTCAGGCAGAACAAAGGTTATACTAGTGATTGTAAGGTGAAGCGGTTCATTCCGCACTGGGTAGTCCCACCAGAAGAAGCCTAAGCCTTACCTAGAAAATTTCTTCTATTATAGCCTTGAACGGAGCGTGTCCAGTTTCTGCATTTCTCAATAAAGTCGGCTTTCTAAACCTTAGACTACACCGCAACTTAAAAATAGCGGCATTTTCATTCATTTCGACGAAAAGTACATCTATCCATATTGGTACTAATGGTTGTAATCCACAAAGTAAATTTACAGTGTTATCCAATGTTAATTGCTTGTTCCCAATGTTTTCTTTACTTAAAATGTTTAGCCTCATCATATCATCTGCACCGTTTAGCGGCTTGTCTTTTTCTTTCACAGGCTCTATAACAAATTTGCAATCGTTAAAAATCAATCTTTTCTTTTTTGAAATTTCCTCAATCGTTTTTAATAAATTTTCTCTAAAAATATCTTTATTCATCTGCTTTATTTCTTCCACGTTCATCACCTACTTTAACTTAGTGCTAGAAATCTTAACAAGTTCATTTGTGTTAACATAACCCGAAGGAGTTGTTTCTATAGTATAAATATCAAACCAAGCATTTTTAGTCTTCACCCCTGCTTGCTCAAGAACTTGTGGGAATAATTTTGCTTGCTCAACTGTAGGAGTATAGTGACCAGATAGGTTAGATATACTTCGAACCTGTCCTTGACCATTAAGCTTTAGCTTTCCTGCCGCTTGAACTGGCTGCCCATTTGCCAAAAAGGAATGCCCTCTCCCAATATGAAGTCCTCCATTCATGTCTATAACAAAATCCACTCCTGTAAGACCATTAGTGTTTTTCAAATATCCATTTTCGATATTGAAAGAAAACTCTTTTCCAGTTTGAACATCATCGGGAAATCTATTATTAATTTGTTGTACAGGTCTAACATTACCCGTTCCCTTCTTTAACGCATTGACTATATCCTTAACATTTTTACTTCTCCCCAACGTCAGTGCATGTACGGCAATCCCACTGATTGCAAGTGCATCTTCTAGATTGATATCCTCATCCCGCAACGTATCCAAGTCTTCTTGCATTGGCTCGATAAAGCCTTCCTTTACAAACACT